>NZ_JABUQZ010000002.1 GCF_013342145.1 Haloterrigena gelatinilytica
ATCTGGCATCGCGGCCAGTTCCGGCAACAGGGTATCGAGGTCGGCCGGCGGTTCGCCGTGGCGATCGGCGGCGATGCGCTGGCCCAGCAGCGTCAGCATGACGGCCTGTGAGGAGAACGTCTTCGTCGCGGCGACGCCGATCTCGGGGCCGGCGCGGATGAACAGCGCCTCGTCGGCCTCGCGAGCGGCGGTCGAGCCGACGACGTTCGTGACCGTGACGGTCATCGCTCCCTCGGCCTCGGCGTGGCGCAGAGCGTTTAACGTGTCCGCCGTCTCGCCGCTCTGGGTGACGGCGACCACGAGCGTGTCGTCGTCGATCGGCGGCGCCGAGACGCTGTACTCGTTGGCCAGCAGGGCGGTCGACTCGACGCCGGCCTGTTTCAGCGCGAGCGAGCCGTACAGCGCGGCGTGGTAGGAGGTTCCACAGGCGATGAACTGGACGCTATCGACGTCCGCGAACGTTCCCGGCTCGAAATCTGCGAGCGCGATCCGGCCGTTCTGGGTGTCGATCCGTCCCTCCAGGGCCTGGCTGAGGGCGGTCGGCTGCTCGTGGATCTCCTTCAGCATGAAGTGGTCGTACTCGCCCTTCCCGGCCTGCTCGGGGTCCCACTCGACCGTCTCGGGTTCGCGAACGACCGGGTTTCCGTCGAGGTCGGTGAACTCGACGCCGTCGTCGTCGACGATGACGACGTCGCCGTCCTCGAGGTAGACGACGCTGTCGGTGTACTCGAGGAACGCGGGGACGTCGCTGGCGAGGAAGTACTCGCCGTCCTCCATGCCGACGACCAGCGGCGATCCCTGGCGGGCGGCGTAGAGGACGTGTTCGCCGGAGAGCATCGCCGTGACGGCGTAACTCCCCTCGAGTTCGTCGATGGCGCGGCGGAACGCCGCCTCGTTGTCCATCCCCTCGTCGAGATAGAACTGGATGAGATGGGGGATGACCTCGGTGTCGGTGTCGCTGGTGAACTCGTGGCCGTAGTCGGCCAGTTCGGACTTGAGCTCGGCGTAGTTCTCGATGATGCCGTTGTGGACGACGGCGACGTCTTTCGTCTCGTCGGTGTGCGGGTGGGCGTTCTCGTCGGTCGGCGGGCCGTGGGTACTCCACCGCGTGTGCCCGATCCCGACCGAGCCCTCCAGCGGCGTGTCGTCGATCGACTCGCGCAGCTCGTCGACCTTGCCGGAGCGCTTTTCGACGTTGATACCCGACCCGTTCTGGACGGCGATGCCGGCCGAATCGTAGCCGCGGTACTCGAGGTTCTCGAGGCCGGTCAACAGCGATTCGAAGGCGTTTCCGTCGCCGACGCGGCCGATGATTCCACACATCGACGGTCACCCCCCGTACGGTCGTCCGGGAGCGCGGCTCCCCCGGAACGCCACAGCAGTTATCGAACGGGACGTCGCAGTTGCGGAGACGGGAGATCGAACGGTCGCTCGCGATAGCGCCATCGATCGGTGCGCTTCCGGGGCGACTGTTCGAGACGGCGGGCGGTACACGGACATATTGCATCCCTTCCCAGCAGCACCCATTACTATAGACGGGCTACTAGAGGCGGTAGTTGACGGGTAACAGTCGGCCTCGGCTCCCCCTCCCCGATATCCGAATACGAGACACTCATCGATTCGACCACGTTTCGAACATGTCCGTACAATTCAAGCAGAAAAACCGACGATAATTCGTCCAAAACCGGTTTCTATGACCAGTATGTCAAACAAACAACAAGCAATTACTGCGTACGGAACCGCAACCGAACGGGCGAACCGAGACCGACGAAAACCGCACGGAACGCGCCGACGGTAGCGGCTTCGGATCACGGACTCGCGGAGACTCGCGAGAGAGCGCGATCGGTTCCCCTACTGATAGCGGGGGCCGTAAAGGAAACACTATCGAGAATGAATCGATCGACCGGGACCGCCGGCTCTCGGTGTAGCCGGTCCGTTCGCCCCGTCGATACCCGCCACGCGACGAGATCCCGCGGACTCCGCAGCGCGCAACCCGAGGCCGAAACCGACCGGCGAACACACCGGGGTTCCGGTCGAAACCGCCGGCGGGCGCGTCGCCGGCGGCGGTCCGGAAACGCGGTCGGGCGACCCGATCGCGCCGTCACGTTGGCGACCCGAAATGTGGGGATTCGCCGCGGGGACGTATCGAATCGGCACACCTTTGGCAGTCGCTGGTGAAGTGCGTGTATGGGTTTTGGTAGCTACGACGAATCCGAGCAACAGCAGCAGACGGCGGACGACGAGGACGACGTCGAAGCCGTCAACGTCCACGAAAACGATCACGACGGACAGCTGTCGTTCGAGTCCGACGCCTCGACCGACGAGCTCGTCTCGCAGCTCGGCTCGATGAAAGACGACGAGGACGAGACCGAGGAGTAAGACTCGAGGATCGGCGTCGTCACCGTCTCGCGATCGGCGGGGCGCGGCGACGAGCGGGGCCGGGTCGGCGAGCGGACCCGATTCGAAGCCGAATTTTCTCATTTCGTGCGCGTATCGCGACCGATCGGTTCGACGGGAAACCAGAATAGAATACGTAGCTGCCGGCTCGGTACGAGACGGGGCGACGGCTCAGCAGAGTTTCGACGCGCAGAGTTCGCCGATCGCGCGTCGGAGCCGCTGGGAGACCGCGGACTTCGAGACGCCGAGCCGGTCGGCCAGTTCGTCCTGGGAGATACCGCGGGGAACGTCGAAGTAGCCCTCCTCGTGGGCGACGGCCAGCAGTTCCTCCTGTTTTTCCGTCAGGGCGACGACGCAGTCGTCCTCGTCGTCGGAGAGTCGCAGGTGGTCGACCGTAACGGAGATATCGCGGTCGCGGCAGTGGTCGTTGAAGGAGACGAGATCGTCTCGGCTCGGGAACTGGAGCTGGACGCGCCAGCCGTCGCGGGAACTCGAGAGGTCTAACAGTCGGCCGCCGACTTCGGCCGTCGCCGCGATGAACGTCACCGCTCGGTCGGTGAGTTCGACCCGGTAGACGCGCCGGTCGGGGTAGCGGTCCGCGAGCACCGGATCGGCGACCGTCGGATCGAGTTCCAGCGCCGACTCGAAGTCCTCGAACGACTCGCCGGAGACGCTACAGAAGACGAGCGTCCGGCCCGTGCCGAGGGTGGTCCAGTACTCGGGTTCGACGGTGACGTCGGTCGCTCGGCGAAGGGTCGGGCGCAGGAACAGCGACGAGTGATCGAGGCGGAGTTGGGTGACGATGCCGCCGTCGGCCTGCGACCGAATTCCCGTGCGGTCGTCCTCGTATTCGGTGACGTCGATGCTCACAGGTCGATCCCTCCCGCCGGATACCGGCTGTAATTCCTCGTTACCGCGAACTCGCTCATCGACTACTGAATTCGGCCGCGAGTACATGGTGGTAGACGCTATACACGGAACCGACGCCGGCGAGACCCCCTATATCTATTCACGCGTCGTTTCCCCTGAACGTCTACCGGTGGAAGAAATAGCGCCTTACGCTCCGAGTCACCGATTTGAACCGCAGTAAGCCGCTAATACCCACACGGGTTCTGATACTACTCCTCGGCGGCGTCGGGTCGCTCGTCGAACAGCAACGCGAAGACCTTCCGCTGGGCCAGCCGCAGGTGGCGGCTGAACGTCGGCTGGGAGACGCCGAGCGAATCGGCGATCTCCTCGCCGGTGCTCTCGCGGGGCCACTCGAAGAAGCCGCCGTAGTAGGCGGTCTCGAGGGTCCGGAGCTGTCGTTCCGAGAGCCGCGTGCGGAGTTCGGCGTCGAACGCGCGGGCGGGCTGGACCGACCGGTCGCGTTCCCGGCGGGCGACCAGGTCCGCCCCCGGCTGGCGGCGCTCGATCAGGCGGACGAACGACCGGACGTCGACCGTACTCGAGAGGTCGACGACGAGGCGGGTGCGATCGTCGACCGGGACGACGGAGCGCAACACGCCGCCGTGCTCGGCGAGCGTGGTCGCGAGCGTCGACGTCGTGAGGACGAGTTCGAGCAGCGACGCGTCCGGTCGCTCGCCGACGATCCGTCCGGACTCGACGCCTGACACCGGTTCGACGGCCGCTCGGAGCGCGTCCTCGGTGACGTCGGTCGCGGTACAGAACACCGTCGAACCGGACGACGATCGCGGGACGACGGCCTCGACGTCGAGCCGGCGATCGAGTCGGTGGGCGACCGCCGACAGGGGTTCGTCGGTCCCCTGCAGGACGATCTCGAGTTCGGTGACGCGCTCGGAGAGCAGCGCTCGCTTGCGCTCGACGGCGGCGATCGCGTGGCTGGCGACCGTCGCGAGGTGGGTACAGACCGCCCGCGCGGCGTCGTCGAACGCCGCCGGCTGCTCGGCGTAGACGGTGAGGGTGCCGTAACAGAAGTCGTCGATCGCCAGCGGGACGCTCAGCGCGGATCGGAACTCGCGTTCGGCGGTCCGGCGATCCCACGCCTCGGTCGCGTCGGCGGCATCGACGGCCGCAGCGGCGGTCGGCTCGAGCGCTGTCGCTGCCCTCGCGGTCGGATGCGCCGGCCCGTCGTCGCCGTCCATCGGAACCGACAGCGACTCGATCGCGTCGCCGTTCCGGCCGGCCCAGGCGTCGGGCGTGATGCGGTCGGAGCCGGCCGAGACGTCGCCGATCCAGGCCAGATCGATCGTGCCGGGGGCCTCGTCGAACGAGAGGGAAACGAGCGCCTCGCAGAGCGAGGACTCGATCTCGCGGCGCGTCTCGCCGGCGAGCAGCGTCCGCTCGATCTCGCGGAGCCGGCGACAGCGGTCGACGACGGACTCGAGGCGCTCGAGCTCCGTCCGACACGATCGCGCCGCCGCCGCGCCCTCGAGGGCCTCGAGGGCCGTCGCGGCCGCGTCGACGACGATATCGAGCGGGAGCCGGTCGCGCTTCCCGAAGGCCATCGGCTCGGTGCTCGTCGCGAGCACTACGCCGCGGTCCCCGACCGGGACGGCGACGACCCGCTCGGCTCTGATCCCGGCGTTCGCGAGCACGGACTCGAGTTCCGAACGGTCGAAAGCGACGGCCGGTCCGCCCGCGTCGGTTCCGGTCTCCGCTTCGACCTCGACGAGACGCTCGAGCAGCTCGGTCTCGTCGGGATCGATCGGCGGCAGGTCGACCGAACCGGCGGCCGACGCCGTTTCGACCGCCGCCGGCCTGAGGCGGTCGTCCTCGCGGAGATACCACGCGGTGAGATCGGCGCCCGCACAGGTCAGCGCCGCCTCGACGGTCGCCCGCCGAACGGCGGCCGGCGAGTCGGCGGCGCGGATCGTCGCGACCGTCTCCCCGACGGTCGACAGCGCGGCCGCCGCCGAACGGCGCCTGTCGCGGACGACGCAGAGAACTCGATCGTCAGAAAGCGGGGTCACGAAGACGTCGACCGCCCGTCCGTCGAGGGCGAGCGTCCCCGAAACCGGCTCCATCCACCTGGCGACCGTCGCCGACGCCCGCTCGCGAACCGCCGCGGCGAGGTCGTCGTCGAAGAGCGCGTCCAGTTCCCGGCCGACCAGCGGCTCCGCGTCGGGCGACGCGAAGAGGCCGGCGCTGGCGAAGCGGATCGTCGATCCCTCGAGCACGACGAGTCCGTCCTCGACGGCGTCGACGACCGACTCGAGGAGGTCGAGCCGCTCGCTGTCGACGGGAGACGCCGCGGCGTCCGCCTCGCGCGCGTACACGGTGACGCCGTCCGCGCCGGGATGGACGGACACCGACAACCGGGTCTCGAGCGACGGATACGAGGTCTCGAAGGCGACGACCCGCTCCGTCGCGGTCGCCTCCTGGAGCCGTTCGGCGAACCGGCCGCGAACGGCGTCGTCGAGGAGGTCCCAGACGACGGTTCCGGGCTCGGCCGCTCCGTCGGCGTCGAACAGCCGGTCGGCGGCCGCGTTCGCGTAGCGGAGCTCCCAGGCCGGTCCGAGGGAGAACACCGGTTCGTCGAACCGGTCGAGCGCCCGTCGAGCGGGGCCGTCCGGGTCGCGGGCCAACGCGGCCTCGAGCGTACAGACGAGCCCGTCGACGTCGCGGTCGCCGAGCCGGTTGGTACAGCGCAGGTCGTAGACGTTCCAGGTCCCGTCGGCGTGGCCGATCCGGACGGTCTCGCGCTCGGTCGCCCCGAACGCGGCCGCCGCCGCGGTCTCGAGGAGGTCGGTCGCCGACTCGCGGTCCTCGGGGTGGACGAGTCGCGCCAGCGGCGTCCGCTCGAGTTCGGCCGGCGCGTACCCCATCCGCGGTTCGACCGCCGAACTGGCGCTCTCGAGGTCGCCGTCCGCGTCGACCACCCAGACGAGCGCGTCGGATCGCTCGAGCAGCGACCCGTCGCGACGGTCCGGCGCGGTCTCGAGACGGGAGCGATCGGCCAGGTTCCTGACCCGCGTCGCGACGAGCGACGGCGGATCGTCGGCTTCGACGACGTCGGTCGCGCCCGCTTCGAGAGCCGCTTCGGCGGCCGCGCCGTCGACGACGGCGACGACGGGCACCTCGCCGTTCCGGTCGCGAACGGCCGCGAGCGGCGACGGATCGGCCCCCGCCTCGAACGGACAGACGACGCAGTGGATCTCGAGTTGCGCGAGCCGCTCGACGGCTGTCGCGAGCGTCCGCTCTCTGACGATCGAGATCGACTCGAGCTGCGAGGAGAGCGCGTCCGTCGCGGCGTCGATCCGCCGCGCGTCGCCGACGACGAGCACCCGGAGGACGTCGCCGGCGACGGTCGCGGTCCCGCCGCTCATCGTCCGATCGCCTCCGCTGGCGAACGCCGGGGACGCGGCTGCGCAAAACCGACCCGGAGCGGCCGGCGGCACGGTCGATCGGCCGCCGAGCGCCCGCGACTCGTCGGAAACCGTACGGCCACGATAGCGCGGGATTCGGGATCGCGGTGGTTAATTATCGATTCCGTACCCGGAGTGTAATCCGTCATTAGCGGCGGGCCGACCGCCCGGCCCTCGCGAACGAGGCGCTACGGCTACTCTCGAACGGTGACGACCGGAACCGTCGCGTTCCGGACGACCTCCTCGGCGACGCTGCCGGTGACCAGGTGATCGAGTCCCGAGCGGCCGTGGGTCCCTATGACGATCAGATCGATCGCGTTCGTCTCAGCGACGTCGACGATCTCCTCCTGGGGGACGCCGTGACGGACGACGGTGGACGTCTCGACCCCGCGCGACTCGGCGGTCCGTTCGGCCTCCTCGACGGCCTCGTTGGCCTGCGCCTGGTGGTCCGTCCGCATCTCGTCCTGTTTATCCGTCGCCTGGGGGCCGTCTTCGGATACCGAGAGGAGGTGGAGCTTGGCTCCGAGTTGGTCGGAGAGTTCGATCGCGTGTTCGGTCGCTCGACGAGCGGCGTCGCTCCCGTCGGTCGCGAGCAGAATGTTCTGATACATCGTGTGGCTGAACAGTCAACGGACAGGCGGTTACATATCGCACTTGCCGTTGCCGGCCAAGCGTCCCGACCGCCTCAGAGCTGGGGCTGCTCGCGCCGTTTGGGCTGCAACGCGCCGCGGGTCGGCGAACTGAGCCGGTCGATAGCGCCGCGGGACAGGGCGACCTCGACGAGCAGATCGGAGAGGTTCACCAGCTCGGCGACGTACTCCCGGCGACGGCGCTCCCAGCGTTCGCTCACGCCGTCGTCCGCGAGGATCTCGAGCGAGCGGTCCCGAACCGCGGCGTAGTCGTCGAACTGCTCGGCGATGCCGGCGCGCTCGAGTTCCTGGAACTCGCCGTACTCGTGGTCGTCGGTGCCCCGGTAGCGGAACGCGGGCGTGCCCAGGAGCGCGGCCTCGTTGACCATCGTCCCCGTGTCCGCGACCAGCAGGTCGGCCTCGGCCATCGCGTCGTGGATCATGGCGGGGTGGAGGTCGTACGGCCGCGCGGGGAGTTCGCGGAGGTCCATCTCGTCGCCCTCGTCGGAGACGAAGACGGTCGCGTGCTCGCTCAGGCGCTCGATCAGATCGCGGCGCTGCTCGGGCCGGAACCCCTCGAGGTCGGTGTCGTGGAGGGCGTCGAGGGCGTTGAACCGGACGAGGACGTACGGTTCGTCCGGGCCGACGCCGAGGAACTCGCGGACGTTCGCGTCCGGCTCGAACACGTCGGGGTGGAGGTACGAACACTCGATGAACCCCTGAAAGGTGTAGTGGTCGTCGCCGAGATCGCGCCGCGTGACGGCGGGCGAGAGGATGCAGTCGGCGAAGGGCCGGGAGACGGTGTGGTTGAAATCGCCCGGCTCGTCGTCGAGGACGAGGACGACCGGCGTGCGGGTCAGCGTCCCCGCGTACGCGGCGTAGGGACCCCGACCGAAGACGACGTCCGGATCGAACCGCAGCGCCTCGCGACCGATCGTGTAGAACTGGCCGCCGAGCTCGCGGGCGAACCGCGCCGTCGAGTAGCCGTCGGTCTCGTGTTCGCCGTACACCCGATACGGCATGCCGAAGAACTCGAGTAAGTCCGTCGTACAGGCGTACTCCCGAGTCAACACGAGCACGTCGTGTCCCGCGTCCTCGAGGCGGTCGACGGCGTGTCGGTACAGATGGACGTGTGCGGGCGTATTGGCAAAGACGAGGATCCGCATCGATAGAGCGTAGCCCGGAGCGACGTTTTGTAATAGGACGGCTACGTCGATCGGGCCGACGAGAGCGGCGATCGTCGCCGTCGCGAGCCTCGGCGCGCGCTGTTCTCGGCGAAACGCGACTCGCGGAGTGTGGAATACCGGGAAGGGGTGTGACGAGCGCGCGGAATCAGCGGTCGACTACCGATTCGGCGTCGATCCCGGCTCCGCCCAACGGACGGGTTCTGGCGGGGTGAACGGACGATTCTGAGCCGCGACAGCGCCGTGGAAAATATATAAGAGTAGGTGAATATAACCCGAGCGCTAGCGATCGTTTCGTCGTCGGGGACGGAAGTCTCAGTCCGATCATCGGAGGTATACGGCGATTGATCGAGCCCGCAACGCGGCTGACCGCTCTATAACAAAACGCCGCCGACCGGTAGACTCGGGGAGAGTCGGCAATGGACGTCCTCACCCTCACGGCGAACGCCGACGCACCGTTTATGAACCAGCAGATGACGGCGCTCGAGGAGCGCGGCGTCTCCTTTACGACGCTGCCGGTCGCCGGGGAGGTCGCCGCCGACGTCGATCGCAGTCCGATCGACTACCTCCGGACCGTCCCCGACGTGATCCGCGAGGCGGGCAACGGCTACGACCTGATCCACGCCCACTACGGGCTGACGGCGCCGATGGCCCTCGCGCAGCTGCGGACGCCGGTGGTGCTGTCGCTGTGGGGATCGGACGTGCACGGCCCGGTCAAACCGGTCAGCAGCGTCTGCGCGCCGCTGTGCGACGAGGTCGTCGTCATGTCCCGGGAGATGCGCGAGGAACTCGGCCGCGACTGTCGGATCATCCCCGACGGCGTCGATCTGGATCGGTTCCGGCCGGAGCCCCGAGAACGGGCCCGCGAGAAGGTGGGGTGGGACGACGTCGGCGACGCCTACCAGGTGCTGTTTCCCTACCCGCCCGAACGCGGGGTCAAGAACTACCCGCGGGCGAAGCGGATCGTCAAGGCGGCCGACGACCTGCTCGAGCGGCCGGTCGAACTCCGGACCGTCTACGGCGTCGACCACGACGCGGTCCCCGACTACATGAACGCCGCCGACGCGCTCCTGTTGACCTCCGACAGCGAGGGATCGCCGAACTCCGTCAAGGAGGCGCTGGCCTGCAACCTCCCCGTGGTCGCCCTCGACGTCGGCGACGTCCGGGAACGGCTGGCCGGCGTCGACCCCTCCCGCGTCGCGACCGACGACGCCGACCTGGTCGAGGGGCTGGTGGACGTCCTGCGACGCGAGGAGCGCTCGAACGGCCGCGAGGCCGCCCGCGAGGTGAGCATCGAACGGACCGCCGAACGGATGCTCGACGTCTACGAGACGGTCGCCGGCGAGCCGGTGACGACCCGACCCGCTCGAGAGGCGCCGGAACTCGAGTGAATCGCCGCTCCGAGGACGTACAACGGACTCGAATTTCCGCCAGAAGACGCGATCGAAAACCTTCCGTCGCCGCCGTCACTCGCCGATAGCTGCCGGCTTCTCCGTTCGGCGCGCCTACGCTTCCGTCCGGTACCACTCGAGGGTCTCCGGCAGGTGGTCCTCGATCGGCCGGTACTCGTAGCCCAGTTCGGCCTCGGCCTTCCGCGAGGTGTAGAAGAGCCGCTCGGTCGCCAGCCGGGCCATCTGGCGGTCGAAGGGGAACATCCGCACGTCGGCGACGGCGCTGGCCGCCTCGGCGACCGGGCCGGCGGCGTGGATCGCCGTCGCGGGCACCTGGATCCGGGCCGGAGAGCCGTCAGCCGCGTTGGCGATCCGCGAAACGGCCTGCCGGTAGGTGAGGTTCTCGCCCCCGAGGATGTAGTGGTCGCCGCTGGCGCCCCGCTCGGCGGCCAACAGGAGGCCGTCGACGACGTCCGAGACGCCGACGATGCTCAGTCCGCCCGGGAGGTAAGCGGGCATCGTCGGCTCGAGGCCCATCGAGAGCAACTGGACGGTGAACTCCTCGTCGCCGGGACCGAAGATCGACGTCGGGTGGACGGTGACGGCGTCGCCGCCGTCGGCGGCGTAGTCGTCGACCAGCCGCTCGGCCGCCGCCTTCGACTCCTGGTAGGCGCCGATCGGTTCGGTGACGTCGGTCTCGTCGGCGAACGCCGCGTCGCCGTCGGGCCGGCGGGTCCCGGACGTGCTCGTGAAGACGAGTCGCCCGCAGTCGGCGTCCCGGCAGGCCGCGAGGACGTTCTCGGTGCCGTCGGCGTTGACCCGATAGACGGTCTCGGGGCCGGCGGTCCAGAGCCCGATTCCGGCCAGATGGAAGACGACGTCGGCGCCGTCGACGAGTTCGTGCAGCGTCGGAACGTCGAAGAGGTCGCCGACGTACCAGTCGATATCGGCGTCCGCGAGGTCGCCCCGGTCCGACGAGGGGCGGCTCAGGCCGCGAACGTCCCAGCCGTCAGCGAGCAGCCGCTCGCAGAGGTGGGAGCCGAGAAAGCCCGTCGCGCCGGTGACGGCGGCGGTCTTGCCGCCCGTCATCGCTGCTCGAGCTGTGGCGGAACGGCGTCGCCGGCCACTGCGGCGTACAGTCGGTAAGCGGTCGTGACGGCGGGGTGGGTGTCGTCCCGCGGCGGCAGTCCGCCCTCGGGCAAGCGGCGTCTGAGCGCCGCGAGATCGACCTCGGCGTCGGGATCGTCCGCGGCGCTCTCGAGGGAGATCGACGGCTCGTCGTCGCCGTGTATCCGCCGAAGCACGGGATCTTCCTCGATCGGTCGCTCGAGCAGCGACGAGCCGATCGCGTCGACCTGCGCCGTCGGCCCCGCGAACAGCGCGTCGGCCGCGACGGGATCGCCGCTGTAAACGGTCGTCGCGTCCAGCACGGAGAGGGCCGGTTCGACGGCCTGCGTCGCCGCGACGGCGGTGGGATCGGCGTCGGCGACGCTGCTCACGAGCCGACCGAGCGCGCGGCTGCCGCCGGCGACGGGGCCGGCTTCGGTCGGCCGCAGCGTGGGCACGACGACGACGGTGCTCTCGACGAGCCGGTCGGGGACCGACACCGACACCTGCTCGTCGCCGACGGCGACGACCGTGTTGCGCCGGCCGCCGTCCGCGAGGTCGACGAGGTCGACGTCGAACCGCTCGGCGACGGCCGGATAGTCCAGGTAGGCGGCGGTTCGATCGAACGCGATCCGCTCGTCGCTCGCGCCCGCGATGGCGACGTCGGCGTCGGTCCAGGTCTCGAGCCGTCCGGCGATCGAGCCGACGACCGCGGGGTCGGTGACCATCCCCGACGACGGGTGGTACGGGTAGTGGGCGTCGGGGACGAGCGTGATCCGATCGCCCGCCGTCAGCGAGCTCACGTAGGGCTCGAGAACCGCGCGGACCGGCGACTCGAGGGTCGCCAGCCGGCGGTCGACGTCGGGCGTCCAGCCGCCGCGTCGGTCGGGATCGTCGACGCCGGTCACGTGGACGCTCACGGCATCACCTCCGGCGTCTCGATGTCGGCGTCGTCGCTCTCGGCGGCCAGTTCGTAAGCCGCCTCGGCGAGTTCCAGCGTCCGCCGGCCGTCGGCGCCGTCGACCGGCGGCCGCTCGTCGTTACGGACGGCCTCGCAGAAGTCTTCCAGCGCGTCGTAGTGGGCCTGCAGGTAGAAGGCGGGGCCGAAGACGTCGGGCTCGTCGCCGGTGAACCGGCTCGCGACGTTCGACAGCGCGGACTTGGCCGCGCCCGCGTAGAAGTTGTCCCGGAGGTGGTCCCGGTTGCTGACCGTCCCCGTCACGCCCTCGAGGCGCAACCGGGTGTTGACCTCGGGGAGTTGCTCCCACTGGTAGGTACCGCAGTGGAGCGTGATCGTCGTCTCCGTCTCCGGCGCCCGGAGGAGGACGGTGGCGGCGTCCTCGGCGGGAATGTCGAGGGTTCGCCCCATCGTCGCGTCCCGGACCTCGAGGTCGCCGAACAGCCACTCGAGGAGGTCGAAACAGTGGACGCCGAGTTCGACCAGCGAGCCGCCGCCGGCGGCGTCGGGATCCATCGGCCACTCCGGCGGGGCCTCGTCGGCCGGCGGCTTCCCCAGTGGGTGATCGTTGAGCCGCGTGATCGAGGCGTAGGGCACGTGGCCGACGCTGCCCTCGTCGTACTCGTCTTTCACGCCGACCATGTCGGGCTGGTAGCGCAGCGTGTGGTCGACGCCGACGGCGATCCCCGCCTCCCGGGCCGTCTCGAGCATCCGGTCGGCCTCCTCGGTCGACCGCGCCAGCGGTTTCTCGACGAAGACGTCGACGCCCTCCTCGGCGGCGCGTTCGACCGCGTCGGCGTGGAGAAACGGCGGGAGCGCGACGACCGCCGCGTCGAGGTCCTCGTGTTCGAGCAGCGTCGTGTAGTCGTCGTACGTCCGCGCTACGCCGGCGCGATCGGCCCGGTCGCGGTTTTCCGGGACCGCGTCGGCGGCCGCGACGACCTCCACGCCGGGCATCGAAAGCGCCGACTTCAGGTGAACCATGCCGATGTTCCCGACGCCGAGCACGCCGAGTTCGAACGCGCTCGAGTCGGTCCATCGACGCAGAACTGTCGGTGGCATCTGCCCGAAAACGGGCCGGGAGCGGGCTTTGTTATCGTCGGCATACCTACGGTCCGAGGCCGGTAGCAGTCCCCTTCTCGCGACGCCCTCGCGGCGGTACCGCGACGGATCGATCGGTGTCGGTCAGTTCGAACGCACCGTCGCCTGGCCGTCGACGCCGCCGGCGGCACCGTCGATTCCGGTACCGCGCGATCGCTGGATCCGGCGTGCGACGTCGCCCATCGTTTCGACGGTGAGGTCGGTCTCCGAACGGCGCCGCTCGAGGTGCGAGAGGATCGACCGCATCCGCTGGTCGTCCCGCTCGCTCGTGAGGTTGTTCGGGTGGAGCCACATGTGGAAGACGCCGTCCGATCGAACCGCCTCGTCGATCCCGCGGCGGGCCAGTTCGAGCATGGGATCCGTCCAGATCGACTCCGCGACGGTCCGAGCCGGTCCCTCGAAGCCGAAGAGGAACAGCGAGGCCGGCACGTTGACCAGCCCGTGCTCGTCGGTTCGGGGGGTGGTCACCAGCGACTGATCGCGGACCGTCGAGTCGAAGACGCCGCGGACGCCGTCCCGGGTCGGCGACCGACCGCGGTACGCCGAGACGCCGTACTCGGCCAGCACGTCCCGGTGGCCCACGTCGTTGCGCGGGTAGACGAACGAGTCGATCGACTCGCCCCACTCGGCGGCGATTTCGGTGGCTCGATCGAGCTCCGCGGCGGCGAGTTCCCGGTCCGTCTTCGGATCCCCGAAGAGGACGTGCGAGAAGGTGTGACTGGCGAGTTCGTGGTCGGCGTCGGCCTCGAGAACGCCCTCGACGAGGTCGGGGCCGAACCGGAGGTCCTCCCGGTCGGCCCACGCGCCGCGTTCGCGGTCGAACCAGCCCGGCGGCGCGGGATGGTCCGCGTGGACGCCGTCGCAGGACTCGAGCATGAGGTGACCGACGACGGCCCACGTCGCCGGAACGTCGAACTCGTCTAGCAACTCGAGCATCACCGACCAGCCGCGACGGCCGGACTCGACGCGCTTGGCCGGCGGCTCCGGGAGATCGTGGAAGCCCCAGCCGAGTTCGGCGTCGAGGGAGACGACGACGCTACCCACGGCACCCACCACCAGCGGCCACTTGGATGCGTCTCATATACGATTCCTGATGAACGAACCGTTTTGTTATGGATCACCTGTACGGGCGACGAGGGGACATAACGGTGCGTGTATGGTGCAAGTACACAAGAGACACACGAGAAACTGGCGCCGAACGCGACGTCGGGAATTCGACAGCGAACCGACCGTATCAGCCGAGTATCGGCCCGAATACGGGTGAAATCTCCCCATAACAAAGCACTGATCCCGTCATTCCCAGGACAGCAGGCGTCTTCGACGTCACACCTATCCAATCATGAGCAGGTCTTCCCCGACAGCCGAGCGCGCATTCGTGCTCGGGTTCGACGGCGTACCGTGGCGACTGATCGATCAATGGAGCGAGGAGGGCGAGCTCCCGAACTTCGCTCGGATGCGCGAGGAGGGCGCCGCCGGAACCCTCGAGAGCACCCAGCCCGCGACGACGCCGCTGGCGTGGCCGTCGATCGCGACCGGCGTCTGGCCGGACAAACACGGCGTCTACGGCTTTCAGAACCTCTCGTCGGACTACACCCACGAGATGTACACCAGCCACGATATCGCGCAGCCGACCCTCTGGGAGCAGGTCGCGCCGGCCCACGTCGGCAACGTTCCGATGACGTACCCGGCCCAGGCGATCGACGGCACCATGGTCACCGGGATGATGACGCCCTCGACCGAGAAGCGGTACGCGCACCCGTCCGACCTCCAGGACGAGATCGAGGCGCGGATCCCCGACTACGAGATCAGCCTCGACTACCCCGACTACGCCGACCGCCTCGACGAGTTCGAGGTCGCCGTCGACGAGATGCTCGAGAAGCGCCGCGAGCTGATGAACCTCCAGATGGCGGAGGCCGGCGACGACTGGCGGCTGTTCTTCTTCGTCTTCACCGCGCCCGATCGCTTCCAGCACCTCATCTGGGACATGGACCGGCTGCTGGCCCACTACAAGAAACTCGACGAGGTACTCGGCGAAGTGATGGCGTACACCGACGACCACGACGCCGACCTCTACGTCGTCTCCGACCACGGGTTCGGGCCGATCGAGGAACTGGTCTACGTTAACACCATCTTGGAGCAGGACGGCTACCTCTTCGAACAGGAGGACGAGGGAACCCGCGGCGCGCTCGCGAGCCTGGGGATCTCTCGAGACCGCATCACCGACGCGCTCAACCGGGTCGGGATCTCCGAGGAGAAGATCGTCTCGACGCTGCCCCGGTCGCTCGTCGACACGGTCGCCGAACAGATCCCGGGCGATCACGCGCTCTACGACGTCGACTACGACCGGACCGTCGCGTTCGTCCACGGCGCGGGCTGTCTGTACGTCAACGACACCGAGCGCTTCGAGAAGGGCGTCGTCGACCCGAATCAGATCCCCGCGCTGAAGACCGAACTGACCGATCTGCTCGAGTCCACCACCGACGACGACGGCGAGCAGATGCTGCGGGTGCTCGACGGCGACGAACTGTTCCCGACCGACGACGAGGCGCCCGACCTGATCGTCATCGGGAAGGGCACTTACGAGGCGCGCAACGCGCTCACCGACTCGGTGACCGGCGACACCGGCACCTACGACGCCAGTCACCGCAAGGAGGGGATCGTCCTCTGTCGCGGCCCCTCGATCGACGCCGGCGCGGAGCTGCGGGGCGCTCGCGTCGTCGACATCGCGCCGACCCTGCTCCACGGGATCGGCGAGCCCGTCCCGAAAAACGCCGACGGCCGCGTCCTCTTCGACGCCTTCGACGAGGACGCGATCCCCGCGTCGACGAAAGTCGAGCGGACCGGCGTCTCGAAGGAGGACCGCGACGGCGACGTCGACGACGACTTCGACGACGTCGAGGACCGGCTGAAGGGCCTCGGCTATATGGAGTGAGCGGCTCGACTCGAGACGGCGTCGCGATCGGTCGTCGGAGTCGGAGTCGGACGCTCGCTCGCGGCATCGTGACCGATGAAATGCGCCACGTTTTGATCGGAGCCTTCGGCACACTGTCGGGTAAACGAACACAGTCTCGTAACTGACACCGGCCAACGCTCGTTACCGACGGCCTGTAGCGTATTCAGGCTCAATCTCTTTTGGTCCGTCTCTTGAAATAGCAGTATCGAGCGCGTCGGGACGGCGACCGTCACCGGCGCGTCGGTTCCGTCTATGAAAGATCTGACATCGAAGCCTTCGACGTCGTCGTGTCGGGTTCGCCCCTTCGAGCCGAGCGATCGGGCGCCGCTGCTGGGGCTGTACGAGCAGGTGTTCGGCCGGGAACGAAGCGTCGACTGGTTTCGCTGGAAGTTCGAGGACAATCCCTACGCCGACCACGTGCCGATCGTCGTCGCCGAACGGGACGGCGATATCGTCGGCTGTCGGGCGTTTTTCGCCCAGGAACTGCGCATCGACGGGACCGAACGGATCGCGTTCCAGCCCTGCGATACGATGGTCCACCCGGACCACCGCAACGAGGGGCTGTTCAGCCGCATGAACGAGTACGCCCTCGAGCGGTACGCCGGCGCCGACGGGCCGCCGGCCTGTTGTTTCAACTTCCCGAACGAGAACTCCAAACCGGGGAACCTCAAACACGGCTGGCGGGAGATCGGGACCGTCCCGGTCTACTACCGGCCCCAGGACCCCATCGGAAGCGTCAGGGCGTTGACCGACGGCGAGGACGGCCGCGACGAGAGCGGCGGCTTCGATCGCAGCGCGCGCGGCGAGGAGTGGGTCGTCACCGACGAGTTCGGGCCGGGCGTCGACCGCGATCTGCCCGGCGGCCGCGAGCCGTCCGCGGACGCCGAGACGAGCGTCGCGGACGCGCTCGCCGACGTGGTCGCCAGTTCCCAGCAGGCCGGCGACCGTCTGGTCACCGACGCCGACGGCGAGTTCGACGTCGTCCGGTTCGAGACGCCGCCCCCGGACGTCCTCGAGTCGATCTACCGACGATCGATTCCGCCGGGGATCCACACGAACCGGACCGCCGAATTCTACCGGTGGCGGTGTTCGAATCCGGCCCACACCTACGCGGCGTACGTCGCGATGCGGGACGGCGGGACGCCCGTCGCCGCGCTGATCTGCTCGGACGTCGACGAACACCTGCGGATCGTCGAGACCCTGCCGCGGGAGATCGAGGCCGAGGCGACGGCGATCGACCGCCTGCTGGCGGCGGTCCTCGCGGACCGGTCTGACAACCACTACGTCACCGCCTTCGGGGAGACGCTGCCGTCGCCGATCCAGTACCGGTTCTACCCCGACACGCGCTTCCCGCTGTCGACGCTGATTCGACCGAGCGCGCGGACGCTCCTCGCTCGGGACTTCGGCGGCGCCCGCGCGATCGAGGAGACGGCGGTGGACGACTGGACGCTCTCGCGACTCGATCTGGATACCTCCTGACCGGTCGCCCGTCGACGCGGGCAGACGCGAACAACGCTACCGAGCGCATCCCACGGTAGCCTCGCGACCGCACGATTCGGAACCGTGATACGCCGTCCCGTACCGCGGTTTTCCGGCCGTTCGTATTCGTGTGATCCCGAACGAAATCTCGGTAGTTCGGTGCCCAACCGGGTATCCGTCCGACTGTATTTCTCGAAAAGCTACCATTCATTCGACAAGAAAGCTTATACCGTGAAGGTCGGGTTATCGAAGTATGGCACGTGACACTCCGGTACAGGACAAAGCTGCCAGCACAGAAGCGGAACCACTCCCGAACCTCGTGACCGTCGTCGGTCGGGGCGTCCCCTCGAGTTTCGAGATCACCGTCGACGGTGAGATCGAGATGGACGCGGCCGACCCCGTCGAGGAAGCGACGGTCGTCTCCGGGAGCGTCGCGGAGGGAACGATCGACGTCGGCGTCCAGCGGTTCCGGTTCGACGGGCAAGTGACCAACGTCCACGTCGTCGACTGGAACGGGAACGCGGTGCCCGAATCGTCGAGCGTTCCGGACGTCCACGTCGATTACGGCGTTCCCCAGCGGTAATTCGCCGAACCCGGGTAGGGGTGCGGTTTCTGCAGTCGTCGATACGATCGCCCAGCGGTCGCTGCGGCGCGAGTTAGCACTCAGCGATGAGGAGCGGGGGCGCGCTCGGAAAACGAAGATCCGCTAGCGGCCGCGCCGAACGCGGCGCAGGCCGGACTTCGCGGTCGCCCAGGCGGGGTAGACGGCGTTGTAGACGCTGGCCGGAGCGTTTCGGGCGCCCGCGCGGAGGAGCCGATGGGACAGCGGCGGTTCGGATTCGGAGACGAGTTCGTCGAGATCGACCTCGTCGAGCCACGCGAAGAAGGCCGCCTCGGCCGGCGAGGAGGGGTCCGTCTCGCGCGTACGCTCGCGGATGTCTTCCCACATGTACTTCTCGTCCTGCCCGAGCACCCACCGCCCCTCCTCTAAGGCGGTCCGGATCTCGCGGTAGTCCTCGTCGTCGAACGGGTAGCCGTGGTCGGTCGGCTCGAGCCCCGAGAGCCGCAGGCCGACGGCCGTCCGGTAACACTTCTCGCACTCGCCGCAGTTGCCGTCCATCCGGTCGTTGCAGGTCTGCAACTGGAGGTTCGGCTCCTCCTCGCGGACGTAGTCGGCGATCGCGTCGACCCGCTCCTGGCGGGTCAGCTCGTAGCCGTCGTGGTGACACTGCGTCCCCGCCCACCGGACGTGGTCGTCGATGTCGGGACGCGACCCCCACTCGAGGTCGATCCCCTCCCAGTGGGTCGCGGCGACGTAGAGGTCCTCCATGCCCCGCGCGTAGGCCATCGGGGCGCAGAGCCCGAGCAGGCCCAGCCCGTGGCCGACGGAGCTGTACCAGGCACCGTCGACGTAGCGCTTGTAGTGGGCCAACAGCATCGGGTGGTCGAGGAAGGAGAGCATGTTCGACTCGACGAAGGCCGTCTCGAGGCCGTGCTCGTCGGCGAAGCCGGTGACGCGCTCGCGGAGCGCGTCCCACTTCTCGTCGTCGGCGGCGTCGGGCGTGATCGTCCAGCCGCGGATGCTGACCAGCGTCGGCGCCTCCTCGCGGTGGCGGACGTACGAACACGTCGAGTCGACGCCGCCGGTGAAGAGCAGGCCGCTCTCGCCGCCGGCCCGCGGGTCGGCGGCGATCGTCTCCTTGGCGTAGAGGGTCCCGCCCTCGAGGAAGTCGTGCATCTCGCGGAGCGACGCCTCGACGTCCCGCAGCGCCGCGGCGAAGGTGGCGTCGACCTCGTCGACGTAGACGTCCGCCCCGTTGGCCCACGCCACGGGACAGACCTGCGCGAGGACGGGGATCGCGAGCACCCCCTCCGGGACGTCCGCGATCGGGACGTCGTACTCGGTTCGGAACGATTCGGTGGTGAAGAACCGCTCGAGGTCGCCGGACGTTCGAACGTCCGCCTCGAGGGTCGTACCGTCGGCCTGAACGTGATCGATGACGATGGATGACATAGGTATCGAAGTCGGATCGGCGGCCACTGCGCGCACTGTTCGTGTCGGTTCGACCGAGCACGAACGGGTACAAAAACCATCAGAACCGTTGATCGTTCGGAAATCGGGAACGCAACACATATCGACGGGTCGCGATCGATAGGCACTGCCTACAGCCGGACGGCCGGGGGCGGGCCGGCCGGTACGGCCGGCAATCGACGCGTACGCGCACTCGAGGGCGGCGGCTCGACTCGGGGACGGACTCGAGCGTCGCTGCGGAGTTCACAGCCCGTTGCGAACGAATCGGATACCGGTCGCCGACCGCCGCGGAGCGACGGCAGTGAGTGAAGCGCTGACGAACGCTCTCGAGGGACGGCCTCGCGGGATAGGAGCCGTATAACAAACGTCGCTATCGATGACCCTCCGGTCAACACATGCGTATCGACACTGGACCGGACCGTCTCCGTCTCGAGCGAGCATGAAGCGGGCAACGTTCAACGGCCTCGTTGCCGGCGGATTCCTCGCGGTCGCGATCGGGATCCTCGTCGCGAGAGCGAATCCGGCGACGAGCTACGAACCGTCGATATACGCGGCAACGCCGACGCTCACGTGGATCGGCTTCGGGATCGCCCTCGCCGTCGCCGTCAGCACGGCGCTGGTCTGTCGCGGCCGCGAACAGGCCCTCGGGATCGCGCTCGGCGGAACGACGGTCACGGCGATCGTCAGCCTCCCGGTGATCAGAAACTACCGCTTCATCGGGATGGGCGACGGACTCTCCCACCTCGGCTGGACGCGGGACATCGTCGAGGGACAGATGGCGCCCCACGAACTGTTCTACCCCGCCGTCCACACGATCGCGTCGGTCTTCCACTACGTCGGCGGCATCCCGATCGAGCGCGGACTCCTGTTTAGCGTCGTCATCCTGTTCGTCCCGTTCCTGATCTTCGTCCCGCTGATCGTCCGGGAGATCGACGGCGACGGGCTGGCGATCGGGATCGCGGCGATCGTCTCGTGGATGGTGTTACCGATCAACAACGTCGCGACGCACATGGGCGTGCACACGAACTCGAACGCCCTATTCCTGGTGCCGGTCGTCGTCTTCGCGTTCGTCGCGTACCTCCGGCGCCGGGCGACGATCGAGCGCCTCCCGCTGGGGCTGTCGCCGTTCAGCCTCCTGATCTACCTCACGGGGCTCGGGCTCCTGCTGGTCCACCCCCAGCACATGATCGGCGTCATCGTGTTGATCGGCTCGATCGCCGGCATCCAGTATCTCGCCCGGCGACGGTACGACGATCATCCCATGCTCGATCACCCCACGATGTACGCCCACACGGTCGTGCTGGGCGCTATCTTCACCCTCTGGGCCGCGAGCAACGAGCGGTTCCGCGACGCGTTCGCCGGCCTCATCATCGGCGTCTTCGAGGAGGACATCGGCGGCGGCGCCGAGGTCGGACAGCGCGAGTCCTCACTCCAGGAGATCGGCGGCAGCATCGTCGAACTGTTCGTCACGATGTTCCTCGAGTTGGCGATCGTCGCGCTCGTCGTCGGCGTCTTCGTGTTGCTCGTCTGGCTCGGACGGACCGCGCTCGATCCGGAGACGAAGTCCCAGATCAACTACCTCTCGCTCTCGCTGTTCCCGCTGACCGGGCTGTTCGTCGTCTACTTCGTCGGGACGCCGACGATGGCGTTCCGGCAGGTCGGCTTCATCGCCGTCCTCCTGACGGTGCTGGCGGGCATCGCGCTGGCCCGCGGCATCGACGCGCTTTCGGGAGTCATCACGCGCCCGGGCGCCAGCGCCGTCGCGGCGCTCCTCCTCGGCGGCTGTCTCGTCCTCGGGCTGATGACGGTGTTCGCCTCGCCGATCATCTACAACCCCGGCCAGCACGTGACCGACGAGACGTTCAGCGGCTACGACTCCGCGCTGGACCACTCGAGCGAGGACACGCCCCTCGTCGGGATGGGACACAACCCGTACCGGTACGATCACGGGCTCAACGGTCTCGAGGGCGAAGGCACCCTCTCGGCCGGCTCCGCCTCGACCGGAACCGTCGATCCGGAGACGTTCGAAGCGGGCGACTACGAGGAGGCGTATCGCGGCATCGACTACAACTTCATCGTCACCGAGTACGACCTCACGCGCGAACTCGAGGTCTACCAGGAGCTCCACTACAGCGACGAGTCCCTCGAGGACTTCGAGACCGACTCGAGCGCCAACAAGGTGATCTCGAACGACGAGTTCCGGATGTACACCGTCGACGGCGCGGACGATCCCGAATAACCGCGTCGTCGGACTATTCTGCGAACCGGTCGCGACTTCCCCCGCGCGCGTTAGTCTCTTGAGTCGATGCAGGCGGAGTCGCTTCGATCGGCCGTTCCGACTCGTCACTCGCTCGGGCGTGGCGCGTTCGGCCACGCGCACACGGGTTCGGCCGGCCGACGGCTCGAGAGAACGCCAGCGTCCGAACGGACCCGAATCGCGCGAGTGGCGGCCACCAGAGCAGCGGTCGGCTACCGTCTCGCGGACCGTCGCGCCGACGCCCGACAACCGATCGTCGCACGCTCACCGACGGGGCGGTCACTCGCGCGACCGTCGCCGCGTCGACCGCCCGCTCGAAGCGCCTCGCTACCGACGCTCGAACGAGCGGCGCGGACCCGCGGTCGCTACCGAGAGACGAGGTGGCGTCTGGTTGTCATGAATGCGCGAATAATTGTCGAACAGTCGCGGCAGTCCGGTTCCACCGTCGCGAGCACCCGATCAGAATTCGCGTCTCGAATCGGCCGCTACAGGACCTCACGGCCGAAGTAATCGCATATTTCCGCGCTAAAACTCGGTTACTCGGCGGTCTGTTGCCCACCCATTATTCATAATTTCTTGAGAGAATAGCCATATATTCTGTCTTGTTCGTCAGAGTTAGAAATATATTCTGTAAATTTAATCCATATTCCCAAGGAAAAGTTTATGAGTGCAAGACCAGGTTACGCAAGTGTATGGCGCAGAACCCCCGTACGTCCGAGACGGACACCACGCCGACTACAGGCCGTAACGACGGATTAAGCCGCCGCAGCTACGTGCGCTCGGTCGCCGCGGCCGCCGCCGCGGTGACGTCGTTCGGCGCCGCCGGCACGGCGTCCGCCCAGGGCGACTACGAGGTCATCGAAGCCAGCGGCCAGACGATCACCGTCGGCGACGGTGAGACCTGGGAGAACAAGCTCCTCGACCTGACGAACGGCCAGGACGTCGTCGTCGTCACCGAGGGAAGCGACTGGACGATCCGAAACGTCGGCGTCAAGGGCCGCAACACCTCCGGCACCGGCTCCTCGATGTTCGGTATCTCCGACGCCGGCGGCTCGAGCACCATCGAGAACGTCTACCTCGGCGACGGCTCCGACGAGCGAAACGGGAGCTCGAGCGGCCACGGGCAGACGGCCTTCTGGGCCAACCCCGAGCACTCCGGCCACATCGACATGAAGAACGTCAACATCCAGAACTTCGCGGACAACGCGGTCTACGGCTCCGCGCCGGGCAACGCCGGCGGCGGGACGATCCACATCGACCGCTGTTTCGCCGCGAACTGTTACGTCTCCCACTTCCGTCTCGCGACGGCGGGAAGCAAGGTGACGAACTCCAGCGTCCTCGTCGACCAAGAGGGCTACGCCGGCCGCGGTATCTGGGCGTGGGCCCCCGGGCCGATCGAGGTCGAGAACTGCCAGATCTCGATGAACGGGCAGAACACCGCGATCGACGCCGGCGCCAACGGCAAGGGCACCGAGGTCGTCCTCCGGGACACCGACTACGACGAGCAGGCCGGCATCGCCGAACACGCCGGCTCGAACGTCCGACTCGAGGGCGACTCGGGCACCGACCCCGAGGCGTTCATGCCGGAGGGAACCCCGACCAGCGCCGAGGAAGCCGCCTCCGGTTCCAACTAACGCCCCGCTGACACGACGCGACAGCCCCCTCCCCTCCCCGATCGCCTCCACGATCGGTTCGCCGCCCCCCGCTGACGCCCCCTCCGCCGACGCAGCCGCCCTCCCCCCGCTGACGCCCCCTCCGCCGACGCAGCCGCCCTCCCCCCGCTGACGCTGCCCCTCCGCTCACCCCCGTTCCGTTTTCCTCGCTGATTCGGCGTTTCGTTCGCGCGCGTGCATCGACCACTTCGTCCCGCTCGACTCGAGTCGGGGCGATCCGGATCGGAACCCTATTCGCGATCAGCGATATCACTCGACGAACTACCGTCCGAGCTCGGGGCGCCGAACACACCGGTATTCCGGGGACCGATCCGCTCGCCGGACGCTCGAAAGAGGCCGGTAATACGGTATTACTCGCTTCCGATCGGTCATCGAGAACCGATCGAGATCGTTCAGAACCGCTGTAGCGGCGGGTAATTCGCTATTACCGCCGTCCGGAAACAAATATCCGATAATACAATATCGCACGTATTTATTCGAATAGTTTTGTTTGATCACAGTCACGAAATAACTATCGTCTGTAAATTTTAAGTATAATAGAAGAGAAAGTTTATGGTGGTAGTGTCTGATTACCTGATTGCATGGCACGCGACTCTTCGGTAGCGGACGACGATCGGTGCGTCGGCGAGGACGCGCCGACGACCGACGACGGACCGGACGGATTGCTCCACCGGCGATCGTACATGAAACTCGCCGGTGCAACGACGGCGGCGGCAGCGACGTTCGGAACGAGCGTCAGCGCCGCCGAGGACTACGAGGTCATCCCCGCGAACGGGCAGGTCGTCCGGATCGGCCGCGGCGAGACGTTCGAGAACAAACTGATCGATCTCACGACCGGGAAGAGCTTTCTGCTGCTCGTCGAGGGAGCAAACTCCGTTATCCGAAACATCGGATTCGAGGGGCTCTACCGCGGCGACCAGTTCCTGATCTCGATCAGGGCCGACCGGGGCGACGTCCTCTTCGAGAACATCTACATGGGCGACGGCGCGACCAAGGAAGGCGCGGACTTCGTCCACGGACCCGGCGCGGTCTTCATGCACAAGCAAAGTCAGGCGAACCTGACGTTCCGCCGGTGTAACGTGCAAGGGTTCCCGAACAACGGCTTCTACTGTTCGAACACCGCCTCCGGACCGAGCAGCGTCCACTTCGACACCTGTTTCGGCAAGAACAACGGCGTCACGACGTTCCGCTGTGCGAGCGGCGACGACGTGATCGAGAACTGCGTCGCGTACAACGACACCACCGACTACGGACGGGGCTACGGCGGCTACACCGAGACCAACGGCCGCCCCGTCTGGGTCTGGTCGGGCGGCGACGTCACGATTCGCGACTCCCACTTCGCCGACGGTCCCTACCCCTACGCGATGGTCGCCGGCGCCAACGGCTCGGCCGGTCGCGCCACCTTCGAGAGCGGCGGCTACCGCGGCACGATCCAGCGGGCGAGCGGATCGACCGTCACCGTCGCCGACGCCGTCTCGAACGATCCCGATCTCTCGGTTCCCGACGGCGTCCCCACGTCGGCCGAAGCGGCCGCCTCGGGCGACTCGAGCGCTGCCTCGAGCGCCGAGGTGAACGCCGAAAGCGCCGCGAACGACGAGCAACTTCCCCACGTCGTGCTCGTCGACGGCGACGCCTCGGACGTGACGCGCTACGAGTTCGCCGTCGACGGCGCGGTCGAGGCCGCGAACTACGAGGGCGCGTCGATCGACGTCGGCGACGGGATTACGGACGGGAGCGTCAGCGGCGTCGTCGCCGACTGGAAGGACGCCTTCCGGTTCGACGGCGACCTCGAGGCGCTCACCGTCGACGGGCCGGGAACGGTCTTGGTCGACGGCGAAGCGGTCGATCCGGCCGACTACGGCGCGGAACTCCCGCACGTCCTCGAGGTCGCGGGTCGGGGCGTGCCGACGAGTTTCGAGATTTCGGTCGAGGGCGAGATCGAACTCGACGGGGAGGACGACGCGACGACGATCGCGGAGTCGACCGTCCAGAGTTCGGTCACCGACGGCAGCCGGACGTTCCGGTTCTCGGGCGCGGTGACCGACGTGACGATCATCAACGGCGGCGCCGACGTCAGCGTCGACGGCGAGGAGATCGATCCGGCGGACTACGGCGACCACGAACTGCTCCCCCACGCGGTGGTCATCGACGGGACGGAGGCCGACGAGCCGAGCGCCTACGCCTTCGAGACCGACGGCGCGGTCGTCAAGTCCACCCACAGCGAGGCCACGATCGACGAGGACGACGTGATCGAGGACCGAACCGTCCGCGGCGTCGCCGGCAACTGGGCCGACGCCTACTGGTTCGACGGCGACATCGAGGACTTCACCCTGCGCGGTCACGCGACCGTCGACGTGCAGTACAACGTTCGCGAGCAGTAATTCGCGCCGTCCGGTGATCGTCCCGTTCCGGATCGGTCGCGCGGGCGCGGGCGGCGGGGCGAGATCGGTCGCCCGCTCGCAGCGCATCGACGGCGGACGGTCGACGATCGACGTTCATTTTCGCTGTTGCATTCCGCGGTACTGACCGGTACGTGTCGAGTACGTTCGGTACGAGCAGTATAACAATCCATCTGATAGACCACCCTCGTGGTATGAACATCGGTTTCTATCACGATGCCGCCGGAACCCGCCACGCCGGCGGAATCGCCGTCTACACGCAGCAGATGGCGGCCGCACTCAGTCGGTCGAACGACGTCTATCTCTACACGCAGCGCGGAGAGCCCGCGCCGATCGTCCGCGAATCGGACGTGACCGTCGTCGAGACCCCGTCCTTCGACAGCGACTGGCCGGCCTCGCTCGAGGAGTCGCTCCCGGTCGGCTCCCAGGACTGGACGAAAGCCCGAATGACGCTGTGGGCCGAGCGAAACGGCGTCATCGACCACATCGACGACACCCTGGACGTGCTGTTTACCGCCCACTATCTCGACGATCTCCTCCTGTCGAATCTGGTCGACGTGCCGACGGTCTACACCTACCACCGGCTCTCGGATATCGGGATCGGCGCGAAACTGCAACAGGCGTTCTCCGCGACGGAGCTGATTCTGGCCAACTCGCCGGAGACCGCGGACCGCGTGGAATCGGCGTTCGACGTCGACGTCGCGGAGATCGTCTATCCGGGCGTCGACACGGACCGGTTCCGGCCCGACGCCGATCCCGTCATCTCGAGTCGCGATCCGATCATCCTCTTCGTCGGCCGGCTGGTCGAAGCGAAGGGGATCGACGAACTGCTCGAGGCGGTCGCCCGGCTCGAGGGCGATCAGGAGCTTCACGTGGTCGGGCGCGGCGACCAGGAGCGGATCCGCCGGCGGGCCCGCGACCTCGGAATCGCGGAGTCGGTGGAACTCCACGGCGAAGTTCCCCACCCCGAACTGCCGGGCTACCACGCCGGCGCCGACGTGTTCTGCCTGCCGAGTCACGACGAGAGCTTCGCGATGGCAAACGTCGAGGCGATGGCCTGCGGGCTGCCGGTCGTGACGACCGACCTCGAGGCGATCCAGACGTACCTCGCCAACGGCGACAACGGACTCCTGTCCCGCGTCGGGGACCCGCAAGATCTGGCCGACAAACTGAAGCTCGTCCTCGAATCGCCGGAGCTGCGGGCGCGGCTCGGCGAGCAGGCCCGCACTGACGCGCAGGCGTTTGCGTGGCGGACGCAGGCCCGTCGGCTCGAGGCGTTCTGTGCCGACGCCCTCGACGTCGAGGAGGAGATCGAGGCGGTTCGGCCCGATCAGCCGCGCCCGAACACGGTCTGAACGGCGACGGCGCGGCTCGTCGAGTGCGACGGACGGCGATAGTAATGAGTATCCCCTCAAGCGGCGGCGGGTCGCGCGGATCTCGAGCGGGCGTCGAGATGAGTGGAAAGGTGGCTCCCGCGCCTGAATCGGAAACAGATGCTGGCACGCGAACTGCTCCGGTACGGATGACGGTCGTCGGGAGCCGTTCGTCCGTTCGAGTGCCGTGAATAAAAGTCCTTCTTACCTGCCACCGCGAGAAATCGTATCAACCGCTGCGAGAACCCGCGATCGTCGACGGCTCGAGCGAGCCGTCGACCCACTCCCGACCGAACAGTCACTCGATCCGCGATAACTTGCCGTCGACGTTCCGTTCGCGCCGTCGATTCGACACGGCGTGTGCCACCGAGAGGGCGAAGAAGGCGACGACGACGACGCCGGCGAGCCCGAGCGTCGGGACGGCCGACAGCGGCGGAACGCTAAGGAACGCACCGGTGACGAGTGCCGCACCGACGACGCTCAGGGCCGCGTACCACCGATCCCACCGATCCTGCTGGTGGGTATCCGTGTCCAGATACATCATCAGCAGGTCGGCGTTGTCCGAAAGCGAGATCAGTCCCCGATCCTGATCGTACTCGACGATACCGGCGTCGTCCATCTTCGGTAGATGCGTCTGGTAAAGGGCGACGTACACGCGCTTGCGTTGATCGGAGCTGAGCGCGCTGACTTCGGTATCGTTCTCCCAGGCCGCGATCTGTTCGGCGAGTTCGCCGAGGGTGACCGTATCGTCGGCCTCGAGTAAGTACGCGAGGACTTCGCGTCGACGTCGGTTCTTCAGGAGCTCGAAAATGACGTCTTTCGACAGTCGTTGCTCCTCGTTCGAATCGGCGACCGATGCGATCTCGTCGGGCAGAGACGTATCGATCGACGACATTACGATCGACCCCCTGTAGCCGGGATCGCGCTCCGGTTCGATTCACACTGGTTACCGTACACGAAACGGCTGCCAAACTGTCGAATCGACGGAAGCCGCTGTCTGCTCGGTCGGCAAGTCGCAGTCACGATTGACACACCAAGTTGTACACCAATACTGAAACTCTTAAGGACGGCCACGTTTCGCACCGGCTGCAAAGCAGGTATGGAACGGCTTCGATCGGTCGCCGACGGCGTCGGGTATCGAGGTGGCGTCGGACGGTCTCGAGAATCGCTCGGCGAGAACAGTATTGGACGATTGTTCGACTGTACCGAGCGCGTACACGCACGACCGTTAGGGTAGCAGGGGCGTGAGCGGGGTCGAGGGACTGAACTGGGACACGACACTGGTTCGAAACGTTTGGTGCCGGCGACATAAAGGCGAACGACAGTTCGCCGGCGAAAGCCATATTTACGCGATGAACACGCGATTTACGTCCCGTTCATGAGGGAACGATGACCACATTTCATGTAGCATGTTCACTATAGACACAGTAGGGCGACGGCGCTACGCGATAGCGCTACGCCCGAACGCGACCGATGGGACACGGTCTCGGCACGGTTCGATCGACGCCACACAGCAGCGTCAGCGGCGATATGTCGCTTCTCTCATCTTCTCGCTTTCGAGCGAGGACGGCCGACTCGTAAGTCTGCGTTTCCCGCGAAACCATGTTAACCCCTTACAGTGCCTGCACCGATTCTTCCACTACTGATGACGCGGTCCATTATCGATCACACCACGAGCGAATCAACCGAGACAGAGACCGGTCTATGTCCGGACTGCGAAACCGATACGATCGTCCACGACCCGGACCGCGGCGAGCGAGTCTGCGAGGAGTGCGGGCTCGTTCTGACCGAAGATCCGATCGATTACGGCCCCGAATGGCGAGCCTTCAACGCCCAGGAACACGACGAGCTCTCCCGCGTCGGCGCGCCGCTGACCCAGTCGATGCACGATCGGGGACTGACGACGACCATCGACTGGCGCAACAAGGACGCCAACGGCCACTCGATGTCGGCCGACAAACAGGGCCAGCTCCACCGACTCCGCGTCTGGCAGGAACGCATCCGCACGAAAAACGCCGGCGAACGCAATCTGAAGTACGCGCTCTCGGAAATCGATCGCATGGTCAGCGCGTTAGGAGTTCCAAAGCCCGTCAAAGAGACCGCAAGCGTCATTTACCGACGCGCGCTCGAGCAGGATCTCATCCGCGGCCGATCGATCGAGGGCGTCGCCACCAGCGCGCTGTACACGGCCTGTCGTAAGGAGGACATTCCGCGGAGCCTCGAGGAAGTAACCTCCGTCTCCCGGGTCGACCAGCGGGAGATCGGCCGGACGTATCGGTATATCGCCGACGAACTCGACATCAATCTGGAGCCGACGAATCCGCGCCAGTTCGTTCCCCGCTTCTGTTCCGAACTCGACGTCGGCAAGGACGTCGAGACGAAGGCCGTCGAAATCATCGACCAAACGACCGAGCAGGGGCTACACTCGGGAAAGTCGCCGACCGGCTTCGCCGCCGCCGCCATCTACGCCGCCGGGTTGTTGTGCGACGAGACGATCCCCCAGCGGGCCGTCGCCGACACCGCCCAGACGACCGTGGTCACGGTACGGAACCGGTACCGCGAGCAACTCGAGGCGATCGATCAGCAGCCGGCGACGACGTGATCGGCCGCGGTCACATGATCGATCGCTCGTCTTCTTCGTAGAGTCCCTCGTCGGCCAGCGCGTGGAGGTTCGCGTACGGCACGAACGCGATGAACTCGTCGTCCTCGTCGTAGAGTTCGACGCCGTCGTCGACGTGGTCGTACCGCTCGCACTGGATCTGTCCTTCGGGGAGGATTGCGCGATACATACTCCCTAGGACGCCGTCCACCCAAATATAGCTGGGCGGTGGTTTCGGTCGCGGGGAGCGGATTTCGCGTGTTCTCGCATCCGCACGCAACCACGGCGACGAGCCGCTACCGTGAGGAAATCGTTACAGTGATGACACTACGATGTCGAACGGAATTCAGAATGAGCGAGGATACCGAGGTCGACGTCGAAGTCCACGAGGACGTCACGTACGCGACGCGCGACGCCGGCGAGCTGGGGCTCGATCTGTTCGTCCCCGCGGTCGACGATCCGCCGCTGGTCGTCTACGTCCACGGCGGCGGCTGGATCGCCGAGACCCGCGACAACGTTCCGGAGCCGGAACGGTACGCGGCCGAGTGGGAGTGTGCGATCGCCAGCGTGAGCTACCGATTGGCCGCGATTCCCGACGCCCTCGAGGACGGCGTCGAGTTCGCGATCGACCCGGCGAACGACACGCCGCGGGGCGTCTTCCCCGACCAGTTCGTCGACGTGAAGGCGGCGATCAGGTGGCTGCGGGCGAACGCCGACGAGTACGGCTACGACGCGACGGACGTCGCGGCGTGGGGCGCGTCGGCCGGCGGTCACCTGGCCCTCCTCGCGGGAGTCGTCGACGACGTCGAAGCGCTCGCGGGGGACGCCTTCTCGGAAGCGGACCTCGAGAAGGCGGTCGCCCCCGACGAGTCGGGCGCCGTCCAGGCGGTCGTCGACTGGTACGGCGTCGCGGATCTCACGCTGGTCCCGGACGACCCGACCGATCCCGCCTCGCTGCTCATCGGCGGCCCGAAATCGGAGCGCGAGGCCGCGTTCGTGCAGGCGAGTCCGGTGACCCACGTCTCCGCGGAGACGCCGCCGGTCCTCTGTATGCACGGTCGCGAAGACGCGGTGGTTCCGATCGAACACAGCCGCGTGCTGTTCGACGCGCTGGACGAGGCCGGCGTCGACGCGGCGCTGTACGAACTGCACGACCGCAACCACGTCTGGGTGACCGGCGGCGTCGAGGAGATCGAGTCGGAACGGGTAGCGATGGACCTCCTGACCGCGGATCCGACGCCCGCACAGTCGATCACCGAGACCGTCCACCTCGAGGAAGGCGGCTCCGCGACCTCGCTCATCGACGGGACGCCCCCGGCGGGACCGGACGCGATCGAGCGATTCCTCGAGCGCACGATCGAGTAATCCGGAATCGGCGTCCGGTGGCTGAATCGGGAGCAGCGGACGTCGGTCGTATGCGCGAGAGACACTGCTTTCCTCCCCCTGCGTCCGCATCCTTCCGAAAGCGCGGCCCCGCGAATCAGCGACAAGTCGGACACCCCGCTATCGACGTGTTCGGCGTTACGTGGCGAGACGGAGAGAGTGGATTTCGTGTGTTCTCGTTCTCGAGCCACACCCGATACCGAGTGTAGCGGACACCCCGCTATCGATGTCTTCGATCTCACTTTGATTGAGGGGGAGGATTCACGACCGGGTCCGTCTCCCGTGGACAGCCGTCGTCTCCGGCCAGCACTCGCTGGCCCGTCTGCGGGATCGACCGCCGACGACCGCTCGAGACGGACCCAGAGCTACCGAACCCGAGCGAACACCCGCGAGCGGTTGCATCGCGTGTCGGTGGAACCGTCTCGAGTCCCGGTCGGGGACTAGATCACCCGCGCTCGAGGGCGGGCGCGGTCGCGTGGACGGCGCTAGCCGTGGACGCCAGTTGTCTCCGGGTCGGGCGGGTCCGGCTCGCCCGCCTCGTCACCGGTGGTCGTCGCACCGTCGCGGCTCCCCGCGCCGGGGATCGAGGCGTCCGCGGGGAGGAGCAGCCGTCGTTCGGTGTACTCGAGGCCGTTCTTGCGTTCGGTCTTCCGGCGCACCGCGAGCCGGTTCTTCGAGAGGTCGAGGACGGCGTCGATCGTCCGGGAGACCAGCTTCTTCGCGTAGCTCTCGGAGATGCCCGGCTCCCGGCGGCGGATCCAGTGTCGGAGGTCGCTGGCCGTGACGTACTCGGCGACGTCCTTGCAGCCGCGTTCCCACGGATCGTCGCCGACGCTCGGGTCGGTCCGGGCCTGCCAGAGCTTCGCGGCCAGTCTGGTGGGCAAGGAGTTCGCCGCGGCGCGGCGGCGATCGTCGTCCATCCGGGCGAGCTGCTGGATCGGGAGCAAGTCGCCGAAGGCGAGCGACACGTCGCCGCCGCGCTCGAGCGGGTCGGCGCTCTCCGGGAGGCGGTAGTAGGCGTTCCCGTCGTCCTTCTCGATGCGCTCGAGGCGGCCGTCGGCGACGGTGACCGCGCACTCGTCGACGTTGTCGGTCTCGAGGTGGGCGCCCTTCTCGAGTTCGCGGGACTGGAGCTCAGCGATCCGCTCCTTGTTCGCGGTGGCCTTGTTGCACGCGGCTTCGGCGAGGCCCTCGAGTCGCCGCGTTTCCGACTCGAGGTCGTCGGCTCGCGTTTCGACGGCCTCGGTCCGCGTCTCGCAGTCCGCGAGCTGGTCCTCGAGTTCGGCGACGGTGTCGGCGAGTCGGTCGCGGTCGCGTTCCAGTTCCTCGATGCGGTCGTCCTTGCGCTCGAGTTCGGTCTCGAGGGACTCGAGGCGGTCGCGAAGGCGTTCGAACTCGCCGCTACGGGCGGGGTCGGAATCGGTCGACGGCGATGCGTCCGTGTCGGGTGCTGACGATGGCATTGAACTGTCTGCTGTGGGGAAAGATGGTCGGACGGCGATACGACGGCTCGAGCGACGCTGCGGGCGGCGTCGAACTCAGGTCGAGTCCCGCAGCTCGTCGGTGGCGTGGGGGTGATCCCGAAGCGCGAGCGTCAGCGGGTGGAGCTGGGCTCGGATCTCGCGCAAGTGACGCCGCGCCCGTGCGCGCGTCGGCTCGTCGAAGGGCTCGGTCTCCGCGATCGACTCGAGGAGCCGTTCGGTCTCCCGATCGAGCGCCTCGAGTCGCTCGATATACTGGCGGACGAGCATGGCCTCGAGGCGCTCGCGCTCGGTCGGGACCCGCGGCTCGTCGGTCATCGGCGGTCACCTCTCGGTTTGTGGGTGGCCGGGTCTCGAGAAAGTCTAATCGCCCGCGCGTACGTGCGGAGTGGAATAATACGTTTCAGTGTGTCGTACGTGTAGCCATCGCCGTGATGGGCAGCCGCTACGCCTGACTCGTGAGCCCTACAGTTATGGGCCCGTGGGCTTTCTTGTCGCATGGCTTCTGAAATCCCTGGTGTGGGATCGGAAGCCGCGTCCGACGTGCTCCTACACGTCGGGCAGTTCTCGACGAGTGCCCGGAGGACCGGCTTCCATACGTCTCATCACAGCGTGACAGTAAATAGCTTACTCACTATCTCTGCGTCATAACGCAGTATTTCAGTCTAAAAAAGCAGTGTTAGTGAGTAGTTCACACACATCGTAGCGCATATGAATACAGTTCGTAATACTGCAAGCGTGGTTCGACAACCTGCGGAGTGGATGCAACCCGTCGACGACCGAATCCTCGAGATTTTCCGCGACCACGGAAATCTCACCCCCGCAGCAGTCGAGAAATTCGGTGGTCCCTCGAGTAGCCACGCCAGCCGTAGGTGCAAACAGTTAGCTCGGTACGGCCTCCTCGAGCAGATCGTCACCGGCCTCTATACGATCACTGACGAGGGAAAGGCATATCTCGATGAGGAGTTGGATGCGAGCGAACTCGAAGCATCAGCCGAGACTTCGTAGCAACTTCCCGTGCGACAATTGAGATACTGTCTCTTTACTTCATACCGAATTTGTGATCACGAACCTCTCTTTCCACCCATATCTTCATTGAAATCTACAATGTTGAGAGATGAAAGTGGACGGAGAGACCTTATTCTAGAGATAACGGTAAATCGGAATATGAACACGGAAAACCCGTCCTCGTGTTCATATTCGAGAAATTGATCCTCGCGATGTACAACTGCAGGGGAAGAAAAGAGTTGGCCATGACTTGAATTATCTGTTTCAGTAAATGGAGGGGTTTTGGCAATAACACATATTATTTTACAGGATAGTATCTTGACTATGATATCGCTGTTGGGGGTTGCTTGCAACTTCGTAGGGTCGGCATTTATGGCTGTTCCTCAAATACCAAGTGTCTTCAAATGGTTCCATTCTTATTATCCAATTTCGAACATCGATGCCGCAGAGACCAAACTATATACTGACGAAGAAATCACCAAGAAAAATCCGAACTTCGGATATATGTCTAAAATTCTCCGTTCGATGCCAGAACCGTTTAATCAAGGGAGACACCAATTCCTTTCTGAAACTACTGCAGTATTCTATTCTGAGTCATTTGATGAGGAAATCAGGGTCGAAACAGCCGAACTAAATCTAATAAAAATAGAGAAAATAGGTGATGATTATGTTTCTGACTCTGACTTTCGGTTGATATTTGAACCTAAGAACAAGCGCGAGATGCGATCAAAACTTCCGGTTGTAGGGGAAGACATAAGTTTCCGTACTGAAGTTCCAAATGGGCGATTCCCAGATATGGTAGAAGAATATAAGGAGACTTTTTTCGTCAAATGGGGAGTTATCATACTGACGATAGGGTTTCTAATTCAGCTCTCGCCATATGCACTGTCACTCATAATATAATTTATAGGTACCGTGGGTTGTGTCTAAATTACACTACTTAAGTTACCGAATCGCATCACTTACTGTAAGCCATGCTGGTCCGCGATTTCGACGCAAGGCTCAAGGCCAGATATTCTTTCTCCATTCCTTTGTGCTCCTGCGTGAGCAGTACCAGTGCGAGGACGATCAGAAGATCGTCTTGTGGGTGCCGCATGACGCACACGGCTGGCTGCGGCTTTACTGATAAACCCTCGTAGGCGTATCCGACAATCATAGTTACCGAGGTTCCACCTCTTCCTACCAGCAGGGTAGCGCTGCTGTGACGTCCAATATCTGCCGGCTCAATTTTTCACTAGCGCGGCACGCAGAGCGCGCGCTGCGCAATTACCCTGCCCCCTTAGGCCCCTATCAGTACTGGCACTACACCTATCTGATTGTCATTGTTGTCATTGTACACACGGATTTTCACAGTTCGTGTGCATATTCAAGAGCCAAGATTTGTCGGCGTGCATCCGTAGGAGAAAGGAGAGGAGATATTAAAATCAAACATTACCTAGTATGATTGAATATTTCTTCCCCCTATACCTCATCCTCTATTTCTAGTTCATCTTCTACTTCAACATGTTCCATCATAGAGCTTATTGTTTCAGAAGCCATTGCAACTGTTACCGCTGCTTCGTGAAGAGACGGTGATCTATTTGGATGGTTAACCTCATTCCTTTTTCTACGCAAATAATCTAGATTAGATAAAACATCTGGATCGTCTCCTCGATTGTTGAATTCACTTTGCAATTTCCCTAATACAGTTCCCCAGGTGTCATCAGCTGCTTCTTCATCTAACTCCTGCTTATACCATTCACGTAAAATATACTCAATACTTCTCAGGACCATTATGACACTTGCTGTAGGACAGTTCGCTGCAAGTGCTGAACATCCTTCGTGCAAGTCTTGTTTTGTCTGTTCTGGAATTTCCTCCCACATATTGCCTTCAAATAGATGATCCGGCGATTGTAGTATCTCTTCAATATCTATTATCGGGGCATCAGCGATTGTGAATCTCCGCTGTTCGGCTAATTCGTATCTTAGAACAGTCCGCCAAGTTTCAACTTTATTTGATAATCTATTACCATATTGGGCCGACAGAGTAGGGAGATCGCCATCATTGTTCTCATCTTCAGAAGTATCTTTTTCATCGTTCTCTTTCGGAGAATCACCTTTAGAAGTGTCTTCTTCAGATTCAATATATGCTCTTTCAAGTTCACTTTCAAATGACCTAATCTCACTCTTTACCGCAGGGGATGATCCAACTGTATCTAACATATCTCTTACTTCCGATAATGCTGATATAATATAGTTATCATCTTTAGAATAAACCTGATATCTATTATATCCTGCCTGACGTAAATACTGTAATTTCCAGCCGAGGTTAAATGCACCGTACAGAGTTAGATTTAGTTCGTCTTCACTCTCTTCTGAACCAGTTTCGGGAGAGTCCTCTTCGGAAGAATCATCTTCGGGAGATTCCTCGGGAGAGTCCTCTTCGGAAGAATCATCTTCGGGAGATTCCTCGGGAGAGTCCTCTTCGGAAGAATCATCTTCGGGAGATTCCTCGGGAGAGTCCTCTTCGGAAGAATCATCTTCGGGAGATTCCTCGGGAGAGTCCTCTTCGGAAGAATCATCTTCGGGAGATTCTTCGTCAGGAGGTCGTGAGTCTGCTTCCTCTTCCTCTGAAATTCCTTCATTCGCCATATGTAACTAATTCTTGAGTTACTGACTAAATTAAGTTTCCATTATAACTCTTTGGCGGAACATCCCCATATTTTAATTCACCTGAGGTTAGCCACAGCTAGACTTCTAAGTAGACTTGACAAACACGATAATCAAGATACCTCCACGGACTACTGATAAGGTAGGACCTCTGTGGCTTCCGTAATTAGCCGGCCAATTTTCGCGGGCGCAGCGCGCAACCATTCTAATTTGTGAAGGAAATCATGTTCTATCATCATTCTGAGATTGGCACTGATATCGGAGTAATGGTGGCGAAGAACTCGGCTGATCAAGGCGTCTGTTGATACTAAGTCATCCTTCTCGGCACACCTTTCGCTAAGTGTAGAATCGATCCAGTCCGGTGCTACTGATATTGTATAGAAAGACCCGAGAACGAGTATAAAAGCCACTAACCCAAAACTGTGCAGATACAAAACCCCATGTTCCATATATCCTGAAGCAGCTACCCCTCCCATTACTCCGCCAATAAGAGTTTTACTAGCATTCTCTAGTGCTTCTCGAAACGTATTATCCATCAAGTCAAATTTCAACTGGAGTTCTGTTGTGCGGAGGTGGAGGTGGGGCGCTGTCCCCTTGGGGATGTTCTCTACTCGAGCCCACTAATACGTCGCTCACTGCAAGTCCATGTGAATCGGTGATCTCGGATACAAGACCCAGTCTTCTTTCTCCCTCTCTTCTGCTCCCGAACGAGCGATGACAGTGTGTGAATATCAGTAGATTGTCTTGTGGATGCCGCATAACGCACCCGGCTACGGCTCTACTGCGACCCCTTGAGACGTATTCGGCAACTACAAATGTCGATTTTCTACCACGTCTGACGAGCAGGACACGCTCGGAGGACGGGACGCCGAAACAGCGTTCTCACAGTCTGTTCCGGCCGAGATTCCCCAGAAACGGCGATAACAACGGGCGTTACAGCAGCTCTAAGAATACTTGTGAGACAGGAAAGCGAGAAATTCCGTTAAACTGGGATAGAACCACCAAACGCAACTGAACCGAGATACGCCCTTTTTGCCGTATAGCCCGAACCCGGTGACATGGGTGAAGGGGCTGCGGAGAGCGCGGAGATCCTCTTAGTCGAGGACAATCCCGGAGACGTGCGGCTGGTCGAAGAGGCGCTTCAGGGGACCGACAGTACCCTTCATATCACGAGAGACGGGACGGAGGCGCTCGACTTCCTGCACCGACGGAACGAATTCGCCGACGTTCCGCATCCGGACATCGTGCTGCTCGATCTGAACCTGCCGCAAGTAGACGGCACGCAGATCCTCGATGAAATCCGGAGCGATCCCGAACTGGAGCAGCTTCGAGTGACCGTCTTGACCAGCGTCCCCGAGGAATACGCCGCTCCCGAGCTGGACGAGCTCGGCGCGAACGGCTTTTTCGCCAAACCGGCAGATCCCGACGAATTCATGGCCCTCGTGCGTCGAGTGATCTAGCACTGGACGACGGGACTTCGCTTTCTCGGTCCATCCGAGCACTGCCGCGTACCCTCCCCCGGCTGTAACAATACACGAACCCATTTTATAAATTACCTTCGTACAATGTTACACCGTGCTCCGAAGTAGCGAACTCGAGGCCCTCGCCGCAATCGAACGGGGCGACACGATCGCCGACCTCGCGGCCAGACTCGAGCACAGCGAGAGCTACGTCTCCCGAGTCGTCGCGGACCTCGCCGCGAAGAACCTGCTCTACGCGGATCGCGACGGCCGCCGAAAGCGGGTCAGACCCTCCGACGGCAAAGCGGTCGCGGTGTACCGGGATCTCGTCCGGCAGTACTCCCACATCGACTTCCCCGAGCTACTGGCCGGGAAAGCCCTCGAGGTGTGCTACTACCTGGATCGACCGCGAACGGTCGCCGACATCGCCGCGCGGAGCGACAACTACCGCAATACCGTCAACCGCGTGCTCGCGCGTCTCCGGGACCGCGGGCTCGTCGGCAGCGACGACGGAACCTACAGCTTCAACGGGGACTTCGACCGACTCCACGAGTTCGCCCGCGAACTCGGTCACCATCTCCATCGACAGCGACTCGAGGCGGTCGCGCCGAGCGGGACGATTCTCTGGGCGGATCACGACGAGTTCCTGGCCCAGACCGCGACGGAGATCGACGCCGACGGCTTTCACGAGACCGGCCTCGCCCGATTCGCGGCCTTCGACCTCCAGTTCCTGCTGCCCGATCGTCGCTACTACTTCTACGCCGACGATCTGGAATCGATCCCGCCGGCGGACCTGTGCTGTCACACGCTCCTGATCGACGACGGCACTCGCCATCGCTCCTACTGCCTGCTTCTGCTCAGTCGCGTCGACGTCGACGCGGACGAACTCCGAGATCGGGCGACGGCGTACGGACTCGAGGACGAAATCGACGCCCTGTGTCGGTATCTCGAGACCGGTGGCGGCATCGAGGATGACCGTCTCCCTGACTGGGACGAGTTCCGAGAGCTGGCGACTGACTACGGAGTAGCGGTCACCTCATAATAACGGCTCACCGTGAACGACGGGATTGTATTCATTTCGAGTGCACTCAAATACGAACACTACATTTTACAACGGCTACACTACAGTAGTCTATAAATGAAGACGAACCGGTCTCTTGGGGAGATCGATAGGCATATTCTCCGATACTTGAAAACGGACTCACCGTCTACTCCGAAAGATATCAGTGAAATCGACTCCGGGAAAACGTCGTTCGTCTCCGCTGTCAGCAATTAGTCCGTGAAGATTTGGTGATGGGAATCACTCACGATCTCTATGGATTGTCGGATATGGGTAAAGAGTATGTGGATTCAGATAGGGACCTACAGGAATTTCGAGAACATATTTCCGATTCCGAAGTCGAGCGAATTACTGATTTTAGCGAGTTAGATCCTGAAGATATCAAGTGGCGAAACCGGGAGTATTTCAAAAATCCAGACCACAGATACGATCACGGGGATATTCTGTCGTACCACCAAGTTCAACATCAAATCTCAGTGGTTCGTAATGCCGATCTCGATCGAGTTATGAGAGAATTCCCCACGAAGGAACCAGTAACACAGCAATGTGCACATTGGGTACGGGCTATCGTCGGCTTGCATTTCTTTCCTGACGCCAATCACAGAACAGCAATGGCGACATTAAATCTTCTCTTAGGTTTAAACGGAATCGAACGATTCAGATGGAAAGATGATCAGTACAAAACAGCGATCTTCAAGTCTAAATTGCTTCGAAAGTACATCATCGATGTTCGATTCGATAATCTGTGGAGTAAAGACGAGCTATATTATCTCTGGCACCGCTATTTCGTAGACCAGTTCTATGATATCGCTGACTTTAGTCACCACTCGCCGGACTACGAAAGACTGGACCAAGCGTTAGAAGAACTGTGATTAGTCCTGGGAGCGCTCTTCATCCAACTGAACTTCTCCCATAGCAACGTAGGCATCGTAATTTTCCTTCTCATCTTCTCGCATTAATTTCCGAGCTAGTTGTCCCATCGTTACTGATCTACACCCAGATTAGAGGCTTGTCAACTTAGCCTTTGTTATCAGCATCAAAATAGGATCTCATCTGAGCCAATTTCCTCCACGAAACACGTTAAGCGGGCGACTCGTCGCCGCCCTCGTCCTCGAGGTCCCCGAAATCGACGTCTGAACCGGCCCCGAGATCGATCTCGCCGCCAGTTGGCGCGCCGCTCTCGAGCACCACCGTCTCACCGGCCGTCATCGAGTCGCCTTTCTCCACCGAAATATCCTCGAGGTCCACCTCTGGGGGAAAGAGCACGTCCACCCGACTCCCGAACGCGATGTGGCCCAACCGCTCGCCGCGCTCGAGGTCGTCGCCGGGCTCGACGTAGGGGAAGATCCGGCGGGCGAAGGCGCCGGCGATCAGCGTCACTTCGGCGTCGAAGGCCGGTTCGTCGGGCCTCGAGTGCGGGTCCTCGTCGTCCCTCTCGTCGGCGTCGGGCAGGTTCGACGACTCGGTCTCGCAGCGGACGTGGACCCGTTCGTTCCGATCGGACTCCTTCGAGAACGCCGGTCGGTTCGCGCCGGAGACGTGCTCGAGGTCCGTCACCGACGCGTCGAACGGCGAGCGGACGACGTGGACGTGCCAGACGTTCATGAAGACGCCCAACCGAACGCGATCGCCTTCCTCGCGGAGCACCGAGACGGTGCCGTCGGCCGGCGAGACGACGCCCGTCGGCGGCGGGGTGCGGTCGGGATCGCGGAAGAACGCGAGGGTGCCGGCCCCCACCGCGAGGGCGATGAGGCTCACCGTCGCGCTGAACAGCAACGCGAACGGCGCGGCGAGCAAGGCCGGGATCGCGTACTTCCAGGCCCCGGGAGCGAAGTTCATACGGACATACACGCGATCGATTCGTATGGCCGTTACGGTGCCCCGCGGCCGCTCCGGGACGCTACCGCCCGCGTCACCGCCGAGACCCGCCGGTCTGCACACCATCCAAAACAGTACTGACGACCCCACCCTCGAGACGATGACGCCGTCCCCGAGCCGCTACACGTCCGTCTCGGCTCGAGGCAGGGTAAACGAGAACGTCGCCCCCTCGCCTGATTCGGCGTCGACCCAGATCTCGCCGCCGTGGCGCTCGACGATGCGCCGACAGAGCGCGAGGCCGATGCCGGTCCCGTCGTACTCCTCGCGGCTGTGCAGCCGCTGGAACACCTGAAAGATCCGGTCGGCGTCCTCGGGGTCGATTCCGATCCCCTCGTCTTCGACCGAGACCCGCCACCTTCGGCCACACCGTTCGGCCTCGAGGTGCACCCGCGGCGGCTCGTCCCCCGAATACTCGATCGCGTTCGACAACAGGTTCTGCAGTAACTGCCGGAGCTGCGTGGGATCGCCGCGGACGGTCGGCAGCGACTCGGCGGTGATCTCCGCGTCGGACTCCTCGAGCATCATCTGCAGGTCCGTCAGGACGTCCTCGAAGACGGCCTCGAGATCGACGGGCTCGAACGGTTCGCCCTGCGTGTCGATCCGGGAGTACTCGAGCAGGCCGTCGATCATCTCGCGCATGCGCTCGGCGCCGTCGACCGCGAACTCGATGAACTCCCGCCCGTCCTCGTCGAGCTCGTCGGCGTACCGACTCTCGATCAGCCCCAGATAGCTCGAGACCATCCGCAGGGGTTCCTGGAGGTCGTGGCTGGCCGCGTAGGCGAACTGCTCGAGTCGTTCGTTCGAGGCCTCGAGCTCGTCGACCGTCTCGCTCAGTTGGCGTTCGTACGCCTGGCGTTCGAGCGCGGTCGCGATGATCGTCGCGGCGCTCTCGAGGAAGTCGACGTCGTGGTCGGCGAACTCCCCGTCTCGGTCGTCGTAGGCGACGAGGACCCCCCACGGGTCGGTGATCGGGCCGATCGTCACGCCGAGCCCGCTGTGGATCCCCTCGTCGGACAGGTGGGGCGCGTCGATCCGGTCGTCGGTCGCGACGTCCTCGACGACGATCGGCTCGTCCGACGCGAGCGTGGCGCCGGCCAGCGACTCGGTCGACGCCGACCGCTCGCACTCGCGTTCGAGCAGGGGCTCGTCGCAATCGGTGGTCGCGCGAACCCGAAAGGCGTCGTCGTCCGAGCCGGCCATCCGGATGCCGACATCGGTCGTCGGAGCGCCCGGTCCGACCGTCCCGGGGGCGGTTCCGATGCTGTCGTACTCGAAGGCGACGCAGCAGTCGACCTCGAGGGCCGCGCTGGCGAGTTCGGTCGCCTTCTCGAGGAGGTCGTCGGCGTCGCCCTCCTCGAGCGCGTGGCGGCCGAGGTAGGCGATCGACTCGAGCTGGGCGACCTTGGCCTTGAGCGTCCGTTCGGCCTCCTTTCGCGGCGAGATGTCCCGAAAGAGCCCGACGAAGTAGCGGTCGCCGTCGTAGGTGAAGTCGTTGAGCGAGACGCCCAGCGGGACCTCGTGACCCGACTTGTGCTGCCCGGGCAGCTCCACGTAGGTCCAGTTTAAGTTCCGCTCGCCGGTCTCGAGGTAGTTCTGCAGGGCGTCGAGGTGGGCCTGTCGCAGCCGCGGCGGGATGATGTTGACCTTGCTCGAGCCGACGAGTTCGTCCGGGTCGTGGCCGAGAATCCGTTCGACGGCGGGGTTGGCGTACTGGACGTCGCTGTTCGTATCGAGGATGATGATGCCGTCGGGGAGCGCGTTGGCCAGCGCCTGAAACGTCCGGCCGTAGGTGAGATCCGAGTCGGAAACCGACTCCGTGGAGGTCGGCCGCCGGTTGACGACGCCCGCGAGGTGGGGGCCGTCGTCGGTCTCGCGGACGTCGAGGTGGACGGTGACGACGATCGTCGTCTCCGCGTTCGTCCGGAGCGAGAACTGCTCCGAGAGCGGGCCCGCATCGGCCGCGTCGTCGACCAGCGACTCGAGCGTCGGCTCGTCGTCCGCCGTGAGCTCCGTGAACGACGTTCCGACCAGCTCCGAGCGGTCGTGGCCGGTCAGCGACGCGAAGGCGTCGTTGACCGCGGCGATCGTTCCGTCCGCTCCGACGCGAAAGGCGGCGACGTCCGCCGCACCGAGCAGGTCCCCGGTGGCGAATCCGCTCGAGAACACCTGCTGGTCCGTATTTCCGGCGGAGGGCGTCGATGGAGGGCCCGATCCCATTGCCCGTCCTTTGCCGGTCGCAATAATAAGGACTGGGTTCGCGAGCCGCACTATCCCTTGGCAATCTAACCGCTTTGGGCCCGAAACGATCGATGAGGCGGCGCCGGTTCGATCAGGGCCGGCCGCACCGACGCCGGCGAGCGGCGGTCGACATCCGGTTCAGTCCCAGAACGACTGGGTGCGCGCGTACTCGCGTTCCTTCGAGAGGATGTCGCGGTAGAACTCGTCCTCGTCCTCCCGGAGCTTGTTGATGATCTGGGCGGCGTTGTGCGGGCCGACGCCGCGGGCCGCCATCGCGATGACGGCCTGCTTGCCGTGGCTCTGGACGAGACTCGCCGACCGGTAGGCGCGCTCGGTCATCTTCTCCTGCTCCTCGTCTTTCTCCGCGGCGCGGACCGCGTCGACGACCTCGTCGGCCCACGGGTTCAGCGCCGCGATCCGGGTCGAACCGCAGTTCCCGCACTCGGGCTGGTCGGCCACGCGGCGGACCTTCGTCTTCACCTTCCACTCCTTGCAGTGGGTACACAGCAGGATGATCCGATCGTTCTGCAGGCGCTCGCGGACCGTGTTGATGACGCTCGCGTCGGCGTTCTCCGGTGCCAACAGCTCCTTCCCGCCCGAGGAGCGGCCGCCCTGCCCGACCGGCGTCCGCCCGCGGTGGGTCACCAGTTCGATCTCGCCCGACTGGATTCCCTCGAGGACCGCGCTCGCCCGCTCGACGTCCAGATCCTCGTGGAACACCTCGCGGATCGACTCCCGGTACATCGGCGTGTCCTCCAGGGCCGCGAGCAGCCGCTCGTTCGAGAGCCGGCCGGAACCGTCGCTCTGCCAGCGCTTGAGCGCGCCGAACTTCGCCGAGACCTGCGCCAGCCGGAAGGCCAGCGCGTCGGAGTTCTTCAGCCCGAGTTCGACGATCGCCTCGACGTGGCCGGGATCGGTCTCCTCGAGCACCGCCAGAATATCGCTGGTCGCGATCGAGTTCGGCACCTCGAGTTCGATCCGGTAGGGATCGGTCTCCAGCCCCACGGAAGAGCCCGCCTGCTGGCCGAGCAGCGAGGAGAGCACGCGACCGAGCGTCTCGTTGGCCGTGTGGCCGAAGGGGGCGTTCAGGACGACGGTCCGACCCCGGCGCTCTAAGACGAGCCGGTCGGCCGTCGGCATGGGCGCCTCCGCGTCGACCTGTCGCTCGAGTTGCTCGCAGGCCTCGGTCAGCGTGTACTCGTCGCCGGGATACCGGCCTGACAACTCGCGGCCGACCGCGGCGGCGTCCGCACCAGCCGATAACTGCGGCTCCGCGACGGCCCGAATCTCGCCGACCTCGCCAGCCACCGCGGCGGGGACGGGGATCTCCTGGCCGATCCACGACGGCACCTCGCCGGCGGGGTCCTCGATCGGGCTGACCTTGACGCGGGCCTCCTCGTCGTCGATCTCGGCGATGCGCCACATCTCGCCGCGCTGGATGAAGACCTCGCCGGGCTGGGCGAAGTTGACGACGAACCGCTCGTCTAAGGTCCCGATCTGTTGGCCCGAGGCGATGTCGTGGACCTCGTAGGTCTCCTCGTCGGGGATCATCGAGAGGTTCGAGTAGACGTACTGCCAGGTCCCGCCGGTCGTCTCGAGGCGGTCCTCGCCCTCGTCGAACCAGACGATCCGGTTGCGGTGGAGCTCCGAGGCGACCTCGCGGACCGTCTCCTCGGGCACGTCGCGGAACGGATACGCGCGCGTGATCGTCTCGTAGGCCTCTCGAAAGCGGGTGTCGCCGCGGCTCTGGACGATCCCCGGGATCTGGTTGGCCACGACGTCAAGGCTCCCCTCGTGGATCGCGGCCGGTTCGACCTCGCCGTCGCGGGCCCGGCGGGCGATCGAAAGCGCCTCGAAGGTGTCGTCCGGCCGGGTCGTGACGATGGTGCCGCTCGAGACCTCGTCCTGTCGGTGCCCCGCCCGTCCGATTCGCTGCAGCAATCGCGTCACCTGCCGCGGGCTCTTGTACTGGACGACGTGGTCGACCCGACCGACGTCGATTCCCAGTTCCATCGAGGACGTACAGAGCAGCCCGTCCAACTCGCCCGCTTTGAACCGATCCTCGACCTCGATGCGGGCCTCCTTCGAGAGCGAGCCGTGGTGGACCCCGATCGGCAGGTCGAGTTCGTTGAACCGCGATCCCAGCGCCTCCGCCGTCTGTCGCGTGTTGACGAATATCAAAGACGACTCGTTCTCGGCGACGATATCGCGAATCAACCGGACGTGGCTGGCCGTGTCCGGTTCGGTCATCAGTTCGCCCGCGAGCCGCTCGTCCTCGTCGGTGATCTCCGGGTTGCGAACGGCGACGTCGACGTTGCTCCCGACGTCGATCTCTCGAATCTCGCAGGGACGGCCGCCCGTCAGGAACTGGCCGACCTCCCCCGGATCGCCCACCGTCGCAGAGAGACCGATCCGCTGCATGTCGCCGGCGAGGTCGTGCAGCCGCTCGAGGCCGATCGCCAACTGTGCCCCCCGCTTGGAGGCCGCGAGTTCGTGGACCTCGTCGATCACGACGTGGGAGACGTCCTGCAACGCCTCGCGCAGCCGCTCGCCGGTGAGCATCGCCTGAACGGTTTCGGGGGTCGTGACCAGGACGTCTGGCGGGTCCTCGGCCTGTTTCCCCCGCTGGTACTGGGTCGTGTCGCCGTGGCGAACGTCCACCTCGAGATCTAAGTACTCGCCCCACCACTCGAGGCGCTCGCGCATGTCGCGGTTGAGCGCCCGCAGCGGGGTGATGTAGAGCGCGCCGAACCCCTCCGGCGGCCCTCCCTCGGCGACGAGGTGGTCGAAAACGGGCAACATCGCCGTCTCGGTCTTGCCGCTCCCGGTCGGCGCGATCACGAGCGTGTGCTGGCCGGCCGACAGCGGCGGAATCGCCAGTCGCTGCGGTGCCGTCGGCGTCGAGAACCCGCGTTCGGACAGCGCCCCGCGAACGGTCGATCCGAGGTGCGTAAACGCCGCGACGTCGCCCTCACTCATCACTGCGCGCTAGGGGCGAGACCCGGATAAGCACCACGTTCCCGGTCAGACCGGCTGGCGTTTCGACGGCCGGTCGAGGGACTCGAGCATCTCGCACAAATTCGACCGCGGGGACGACGCGCACCGCGCGTTCGGCACGCCGGCGAACACCGCTACTCCTCGTCGGCGTCCGATTCGTCCGCCTCTGATATCTCCGACTCGTCCGTCCCCGACGCCTCCGTCTCCGATTCGTCAGCGTCCGCTTCTTCGCCGTCCACGTCGTCGACCAGTTCCTCGACGTCCTCGTCGACCGCCATCTCGCCCGGTTCGGCCGGTTTGTCCTGAATCTCCTCGCTGGTTCCCGAGGAGACCTTGGTGGGCGACGGCTCGTCGGCGAGGTCGGCGTTGACGTCCGACTCGTCGATCGGTGCGGCGTCGCCGATATCTGCGGACTCCGCGCCGCTGTCGGCTCCCTCGGAGCCCTCGCCTTCGTCGGACCCGCGGCCGCCGATCGGAATCGGCTGCGACTCCGTGGGCACGGCCGCCGCGACCCGCTCCTCGACCGCGTCCGGGACGGTGGCCGCGGTCCGCTCGCGAACCGACTCGAGCGGCGCGTCGACGCCCCCGCCGTCGCCCGACGAGCGAAGTCGCGAGAGGACGTACGCGACGGCGGCGGTTCCGACGGCGACGAGCAGGAACGTTCGAACGGGCGACTCGCTCGGGGCGGATTCGGTCGCGTCCGGTGTCGATTTACGCGTCGATTGGTCGGTCTCGCCGGCGGCGGATCGAAAGCGCATCGAACGGCGTACGGACTCGATCCCGAAGTCGGTTCGGCCCGCGGACGCAAGCGCTCCGTCGTCAACGTCGACTCGGCGACGGTGGGTATCGGCGATGGTCGACGTCGCCGATGACTGAGATCGCCTTCCGAGCGATCAGGTCGCCGCCTCGAGCGCCGACCGGAGCCCGTCGAGAGCGACCTCGAGCTGGTCGCGCGTGATCGTCAGCGGAGGCTGGAACCGCATGACGTTCTTGTAGTAGCCGCCGACGCCCATGACGACGTTCGACTCCTCGCGGAGGTGTTCGCTGACGGCGGCGGCGAGGTCGGCGTCCGGTGCCGGGGCGACGTTCTGGGGCCCCGTCGTTCCCGGTTCGACGAGTTCGACGCCCCACATCAGGCCGAGGCCGCGGGTCTGACCGACGACGCCATATTCCTCCTCGAGGGCCGCGAGTTCGTCGCCGAGCCACTCGCCGCGCTCGCGGGCGTCGTCGACGATCCCGCCCTGTAGTTCGTCGATGGTCGCCAGCGCGGCGGCGCAGGCGACGGGGTTGCCGCCGAACGTCGAGAGGTGATCGCCGGACTCGAAGGCGTCGGCGATCTCCGCGGGCGCGGTGAAGGCGCCCAGCGGGAGCCCGTTCGCGATGCCCTTCGCCTGCGTCAGGATATCGGGCTCGACGTCGAAGTGTTCGCTCGCGAATAGCTCGCCCGTCCGACCGTACCCGGTCTGGACCTCGTCGAGGACGAGCAGGGCGCCGTGGTCGTGGGTGATCTCTTGAACCCGTTCGAGCCAGCCCTCGGGCGGGACGATGATACCGGCCTCGCCCATTACCGGTTCGACGACGACCGCGGCGAGGTCGCCGCTCGTGTGCGAGCCGATGACCCGCTCGAGTTCGTCGGCGCAGTCGGCGTCGCACTGCTCGCCCTCGCAGCGCGGGCAGCGGTAGCCGTACGGCGGCGCCGTGTGAGCGACGTCGTTGATCGTCGGCGCCATTCCCTGTTTGTACGCCTTGTTCCCCGTCAGGGCGAGGCTCCCCAGCGTCCGACCGTGGAACCCCATCTCCAGGGCGATGACCTCTTTGGAGCCGGTGTACTTCCGCGCCAGCTTGATCGCACCCTCGACGGCCTCCGTCCCGGAATTACAGAAGAACGACTTCTGCAGATCACCCGGCGTCACCTCAGCGATCCGCTCGGCGAGGTCAGCGACCGGTTCGTTCGGGTGGACGTACGAACAGCCGTGAACGAACGTGTCGAGTTGTTCTTTCGCCGCGTCGACGACGGCCTCGTTCCCGTGACCGACGTTGGTCACCGAGATCCCAGAGAAGACATCGAGATACTCGTTGCCGTCGGCGTCCTCGAGCGTACAGCCCGAAGCGCGTTCGACGGGAACGTTCAGCGACTTCCAGATCGGCGTCACGTAGTCGTCGTAGGCCGCGACGACGGACTCGTTCGACGACCGTCCGCCGGCCGAATCGGTTTTCTGTTCGGACATACCATACACTTCTGGACTGCATACTAATAAAATATATTGTGTAGGATGCAGTTCAGTTCAGCGGCCGCCACCGCCGTTCTCGATCCGCGGCGATCGACGCGAGGAAGCCGCCCGCGACAGACCCATTGAACTGAGTCCGACTTTCGGCCCGAAACGGAGGCAGCGTTCGAACATTGTTTATTGCCGTATTTCATTGGTTAGGACATGGACGAGCGAAACGTGCGTATCCTGCAGGCCGTCGCGGAACTCGGAACGGGAAGTCCCGACGAGATCGCGGAGTACACGGACATTCCGAAGTCGACCGTCCACTACCGACTCTCGAAACTCAAAGAGGACGGCGTCGTGACCAACGACCTGCTGGACGTCGACCTCGAACAGTTAGGGCTCGATATCACGGTCGTCACCGAAGTGACCGCGGAGTACGACGAGCAGTATCACGAGGAGGTAGGCGAGAAACTCGCCGACATCGAAGGCGTCAATCAGGTGTATTTCACGATGGGGGACACCGATTTCATCGTCATCTCACACCTGTCCGACCGGAAGATGGTCCACCGTCTCATCAGCGATTACGAGTCGATCGACGAGGTCGTCCGGACGAGTTCCCAGTTCGTCGTCGAGACGGTCAAGAACGAGTCCTATCCGCTGAACGACTTCGAGTTCGACACGCTGATCGAGGCCGTCGACGACGACTAACTGCGCCGCGAGCGATCGCCGAACGACGGCTCGGAGACGCCCGCGGTCCTACTCGAGTTCTTCCGTTTTCAGGTCCGCCAGCTCGAGGTCCGAGTCCGTCGACGAGACCCCGTACAGCACCGCGCCGAGTACCGCCCAGAGGAGGACGATCGCCCACTCGTAGGGCCAGACGAGCGCCGACGGACCGCCCGGGAGGTAGAGGCCGATGAACACGGCCGTCAGGACCAGTCCCGCGGCGCCGAACGCGTAGCCGAACGGGAGCTCCAGCGGTCGGTTCAGTTCGGGCTCCCGGTAGCGGAGGACGAAGAACGAGATGACGACGAGGAACCACGCGACGACGAGTCCGAGGCCGCTCGCGTTGACGATCCAGACCAGCATCTGTTCGCCGAACAGCGGCGCGAAGATCGAGAGTCCGCCGATGAGGACGACGGCCGTCGACGGGGTGTTGTACTCCGGATGGAGCGAGCTGATCCGTCGCGGAATCATCCCGGAGTCCGAGAGCGCGAAGACGGCGCGGCTGGCACCGAGGAGGAAGGAGTTCCAGCTCGTCAGGATGCCCGCGATACCGGCCAGCGCCATGATACGGCCGATCAGCTGACTGTCGAAAATCGCTTCCATGGCCGCGGCGGCCGGCAGCGGGCTCTCGACGAGTTCGGCGCCGGGCATCGCCTGGCCGGACGCCCAGATCACGCCGATGTAAAACAGCGCGGCCAGACTTACCGACGCCGGAATGAGGAGCCCGATGAGACGCGGCGAGACGTCGGCCTCCTCGGCGGACTGCGGAATGACGTCGAAGCCGACGAACATGAACGGCGTCATGATCGCGACCGTGGCGACGCCGGCCGTTCCGACGGACGACAGCGGCGGGTTCGCCTGTGACTGGCCGTTGAACAGGGCCCCGACGACGAGCATGACTCCCGCAAGGCCGATGACGAGCGTCAGCAGCGTCTGGAACTGTGCCGCCGGTTTGACGCCCCGGTAATTGAGTGCGGTCATCACGATCGCACCGAGGCCCCCGACGACGATCCACGACGCGTACACGGGTTCGCCGGCGACCGTCCAGAGCTCGAAGACGTTGAATCCGGGTACGATGTACGCCATCGCCGAGGGGAGCGCGACGACTTCGAAGACGACCACGCCGACGTAGCCGAGGACGAGCGACCACGTGCATACGAACGACCAGAGCGGGCCGAGCGCGCGGAAACTGTACACGTGTTCGCCGCCGACGAACGGCATCGCCGAAGCGAGCTCTCCGTAGATCAGTCCGACGACACTGACCATGATCGCGCCCGCGACGAAGCCGAGCACCGAACCGGACACGCCCGCCTCGTCGATCCAGAACCCCGTCTGAATGATCCATCCCCAACCGATCATCGCGCCGAACGCGAGCACGAAAAGATCTTTCTTCGTCAAGATCCGCTCGAACTCACTGTTGTGTTCTGCCATACCACTCAGTGGCAAACAACCGGTGTTAAGTTTAACTATATTAGATACAGAGAGACCTTGTTCGGCTATCTGTATTTTTGCTAGACTCTATACAACAACCGCGTAGACGCTAACTGACCGAAGCGACGAAACGAACGGGTCGGCCGCTCCAGAAACCGGATCACACCGCGCCGCGGTAGCCGGGTTCGGATAGCGACCGGTTTCGGCGACTGTTATCGTTTCAGTGACCGCCTACTTTCCGTAGCCGGCCGATACCGGTCGGGTATGCGGCGTATATAAAGAACGACCGATTCGGTACCTCGATTCGATGATCTATATCGAAGGGGGACAGTCATCGTCCCAAACTGGTAACGGAATCGACCGCCCGAGGTTCGAAGCCAGAGGGGGTGAGTGACCGTGGTCGGAACGCGCGGCCGCGACCGTTCGAACAAGCGGAACGCGCTCCTCGCGCTCGGTCTCGGACTGGCCGTGGTCTGGATCCTCGTCGCAGCGGCCGGGACCGCCGGCGCCGTCGATCAGACCGCCAATGAGACCGTCTCGGAAGAGGCGTACGTCGAGCCGGCGCCCGAGGAAGGCGAACTGTACTACGAGGCCAGCAACGGAGACTGGGTCAGCTACGTCAACCCGCGAGACGAGTACCGGTCGCCGTATCTCGGCGACGGCTCCGGGAAAATCGGCGTGACGCTGCTCAACGAGGCGGGCGAGCCGATCGTCGGCGAAACCGTTCCCAACACGACCGTCACGATTCCGACCGGCGAGACGACGTCGTGGCACTCACACGCCGACCCGGTGACTGTCCAGCTTCCGCTGACCGAGCACTACGATCGACCGCTCGACGCCGACCAGTTCGGCACGACCGACGATCTCCCGCAGGGCGACGGCTACATGGACTCCCACACCATCGAGATGCACGGCCACCCCGAGAACGCGACGATCGAGTACGGCGAGGCGCAAGTCAGCGGCGAGCACGCCGACAAGATCGAGGTCGTCGGCTACATCCAGAAGGCCCACGACACGTGGGAGACGGACATCGACCCGCTCGAAGCCGCCGAGCCCTACGAGGAAGCCGGGGGCGGTTGGACCTACGAACCCGACGGCTCGCACGGCCAGGTCATCGTCGTCCTCCAACTCGACGGCGACGTGACGGGTGCCGACGGCGGCTCCGCCGTTGACGACGGCACGAACGACGGCGACACCAATTCGACCGACGGCGAGAATACCAGCGATCCCGACAACGAGACCGAAACGTCGCCCGCGGACGAGACGAACGGCGACGACGGGGGCGACGACGACGGGAGCAGCGAGATGCCCGGGTTCGGCGTCCCCGCGGTCGTCGTCGCGCTGACGGCCGCGGCGCTCGTCGCCGTCCGGCGGGCGGGCTGACGCCGTCCGGTCCGTTCGACACCCAACCAGTGCGATTTTTGACGGTGCGCTCGAGAGGAGGGGACATGACAGCTCCGAACGACTCGGACGAGCCGCAGGTACCGATCGTCTGCCCCGAGTGCGAGACGACCTCCCGCGTGTCGCTGCCGGACGTCGCCGACGCGGTCGAGCGACACAACGCGCAGCTCCACGACGGCGAGGACGTAGCGACCGTCGATCCCGACATCGCCGAACGCATCGCTGACTTGGCCGCCGACGATCTCGGATTGCTCGAGGAGCCGTAATCCAACGGCTACCGTCCCAGAAGACTGCGCAGGCGCTCGAGCAGCGAATCGGACTGCGACGTCGCGGACGAGTCGTCCCGTTTCGTCACGATTCCGTCTTCGTCGGGCGAGTCGTCCAGTCGAACGTCGGGTCGTTTGGAGTCCATCCTTCTTAGATAGGGACACGAGCGCAACGACGGCTTGCCTTGCGTGTGAATGGGGACGGCGAAGACGAACGCTTGCGGCCACGCCGGCCGCTACCACGGCACAGTCGGCACCGAAATGACGTCGAGGACGACGACGGCGAGGTACAGCTGGCCGAGTCCGGCGACGATCATGACGACGCCCGCGAGTCGCTCGAGGAGCCTGCTGTACGCGGCCAGTCGGCCGGCGCCGGCGACCAGCCCCATCCCCGTCGCGACGGTCAGCGAGACCATCAACATGACGATGCTGCCGACGTAGGTGCCGACGACCAGCGCCGCCGAGACCGGCGGGAGCGAGACCGCCTGTGCGACGACGCCGATAAACAGCGGCGCCACGCAGCCCGCCGCCGCCAGCGCGTAACCCGCGCCGAAGACCGCGAAGCCGAGCACGCTCGAGCGGCGTTTCGGTAAGGTCACCGAGAGCGAGGGAGCCCGGTCGAAGAGGATCAACACCCCGAACGCGATCAGGATCGCGCCGACGATCGGTTCGAAGAGGACGATCCCCGAGAGCCGCGAGTGGCCGACCCAGTAGGCGGCGACCAGGAGGGCGGCGAACGTCCCGAGGACGCCGAGCCCGGCCACGAGACCGCGACCGAGCGCGCCGGACAGGGACGCCTCGTCGCCCTCCGTCTGGCTCACGTAAAAGCCGACGTACCCCGGCAAGAGGGGATACGAACACGGCGAGAAGAACGTCGCGATCCCCGCGGTCAGCGCGAAGGCGATCGGCGTGAGCAGCGACGCGTCGGAGATCATGCCGATTCGACGTCGCTTTCCGCGATTGCCCGTTCGATCCCGTCGACGAGTTCGTCGGCGCTCTTGATCCCCGTACCGGACCACTGCACGACGCCCCCGTCGTCGAGGGCGACGGCCCGGGGCACGCCGCCGGGGTATTCCGAGGTGAGTTCGGCCGAGGGATCGACCCCCACCGTCCAGCTCCCGCCGTGCTCGTCCCACCAGTCGGCCAGTTCCGCCTCGGGGATCGACTCGTTGGTGACCGAACAGAACAGGACCTCGTCGCCGAACTGCGCGGCGGCCTCGCCGAGCGCCGGCATCTGTTCGATACAGGGCCCACACCAGGTGCCGAAGAAATCGACGAACGTCACGCGACCCAGGTCGGGGATCGAAATCGTTCCGGCGTCGCTTCCGGGCGCGTCGATCGTCTCGATCTCGATCGGTTCGCGCGAGTCGTCCTCGTTCTCGTCGAGGAGGCGATCGACCGACGGGAGCCCGTACACCGCCGCGGCGCCGCCACCGACGACTACGCCCGCGCTACCCAGTCCAGCGAGGAGTTCTCGCCGGCGCATCCTCACTCCACCCCGACGACCGTGCCGACGTCCTCGAGGAGCTGGTCTTTGGTCACGGCCATCTCGGACTGGACGGCTTTCGGATAGGCGCGCTCGACGTAGCCGTCCTCGTTGACGAGCGTGATCCGTTTGCTGTGGACGATTTCGGTGTGACCGGCGTGGGCGCCGTCGCCGTGACTCTCGTTGCCGTCGTGGCTCTCGTTGCCGCCGTGGTTCCCGTCGTCGTGACTCTCGTTGCCGTCGTGACCGTCGTCCTCGGCGCTTTCGTCGCCGTCGTTCGCCTCGTCGGCGGTCGTGATCGGCATGCCGAACTTCTCTTCCATGATCTGTTTTGCCTCCTCGTTGGTTTCGGGCCGGAGGAAGTGGAAGTTGTCGGCCTCGTAGTCGAGGTGCTGTCCCTCGGCGTGGTCCTTCAACGCCTCGGCGGTGTCGTTTTTCGGATCGAACGTGAACGCGAGCAGGGCGATATCGTCCGCGTAGTCGCGCTCGGCGGCGTCTTCCTGGACCCACTGCAGCCGCGTCAACAGCGCCGGACAGACGCCGTCCGGACACGAGGTGTAGAAGTACGTCAGCAGGAAGGACCGTTCGCCGACGAAGTCCTCGAGCGAGACGGTCGTTCCGGCGACCGGGTCGGGAATCGAAAACGACGGGAACTCGTCGCCGTGGCTCGGATAGCTGGGATCGGACGGATGATCGTCGGCCGGTTGGAGGGCCGTGTTGCTATCTCCGAGACCCAAACTGTTGAGACAGCCGGCGATACCCGCGAAACCTGCGACTCCGAGTGACCCGAGATACGTCCGCCGTTCCATACGAGAGACGTAGCAGCGCGCGATCAAAGGTTCGTTGGTTCACTCACCGAATACGGCGCGCAACGACACGGATCGGCACGGATCAACGCGGCACGCCGGCGGCGGCTCGACCGACGCCGACGGGCTGATCGACAGCGGTGGACGTCAGTGACGAACCGACCACTACGCGCGTATGAAAAGTACTATCGAAGAACCTCGAGTCCGCGATTCGAGGGGTGAACCAACAGGGGTTTTGCGGCTGCCGCTCCAAGACGCGGACGATGAACCGTCGGGCCTTTCTCCGTGGTACGGCCGTCGCCGGTACCGCCGCGGTCGCCGGCTGTCTCGAGCGCCTGGGTTTCGAAGAGGAGTCGGCGTGGGACAACCCGCCGCTCGTGGAGGATCGCCCCGACGCGGTCTACCTGCCCTCCAGCAAGGAGGAGATGGGCCACTACGGTCGCGCGAGCGACGGCGAGTACGCCGTCGAACTCTCCTATACGATTCCCCACCGGTTCTGGACCGTCTCCGGCGACACTCAGCGGATCGACGTGGACACCGACGACAGCATGCACCTCATGCTGACCGTCTGGGACGAGGAGACGGACACCATCCTTCCGGTGAATACCGACCTCGAGCTCCGGCGCGACGACGGCTCGGTCGTCGAACGGCTGACGCCGTGGTCGATGCTCTCCCAACGGATGGGGACCCACTACGGCGACAACGTCACGCTACCCGAGGAAGGAACCTACACCGCCCGCGTGCGGGTCGGTCCGGTCACGACCGAGCGGACCGGCGCGTTCGAGGGTCGGTTCGAGGAGACGAGCACGCTCGAGGTCGAGTTCGAGTTCGAGCGCTCGGACATTCACGACCTCGAGTTCAATATGGTCGACGAGGAGCGGCGGGGCGCCCGCGAGGCCCACGAACTGATGGATCCCAGCGGACACGACCACGGCGGCCACGACGAGCACGGCCCCGGGCACGCCCCGACCTCCGACGGGCCGCCAGTTTCGGACCTACCCGGCGAACGGCTCGGGACCGAACGCAGCGCGGACGCGAAGATCACCGCGATCCGGGCGAGCGACGATCGGGTGGCCGGCGACGGCGACTATCTCGTCGTCTGCCCCCGAACGCCGTACAACGACGTGAGCCTCCCGTCCGCGACGCTGAGCGCTACGGTCGAGCGCGACGGAACGACCGTCCTCGAGGGCGAGTCGCTCGCGGAGACGATCGATCCCGAGTTCGGCCACCACTACGGCCTGGATCTCGAGCGCCTCGAGAGCGGCGACGAACTCACCGTCGCCGTCGACCGTCCGCCACAGGTAGCGCGCCACGACGGCTACGAAACCGCGTTTTTCGACTTCGACGACGTGCAGTATACCGTCTCCTAACGCGATCAGTGGACGGAACGACTGCGGCCCGTTCCGAACTGTTCAGTTCGTGTAAATTCGATACTACAGTAGTGAAACGATTGAAATCTGATGCTGAGCGAACGTACGGTTGGTATAACTATGCGGAATTCTCCCCAATCTCGGATGCATGTCCCAGTCAAACCGCTCAGAGATGCGTATCGGTTGTCCCGAGTGCGAGGCAACGGTCAACGCATCCGTTCCCCCTGGGCCGGGAATCCACGACGATCGCACCGCGAACCGACTGCAAGGTCGGGAGACGGCCTGTCGGAACTGCGGTCACGAACTCGAGCTCTACTACTACTGACCGATAGCGGCGACGTCGATCGACGTCCCCACACCGGTAGTCGTCCCTCTAACTCACACACCACGTTTCCGGTGAAATAACACGCCGCTGAACGGTCGATTCTCGAGGCGGTGCCGCGCCGCGGGCGGCCTCGCAGTGACACACCACGTTTCCGGTGAAGGTGGGACGGCGGAGCGCGAGGACGGTATTGAGGAGATGGATGGACGGAAGATCGTAACACCCCCTCACGGACACACCACGTTTCCGGTGAACGCACTTTCGGTGAATAATCGAGTGGTGAATAATCGAGTAGCAAATCCGGATGTCCGCTCGAGCAGTACGGTCTCGAGCCAGTTCGGATCGATTGGTTAGTTCAAGCACAGGTGGTGCTCGAATTGCGAATTGTGAACAGATATCGTGATAACGGTCGTACTGCCAGCGCGCGCACACCACGTTTCCGGTGAAACGCGATGAGAAGGGGCGGGGGGAAGAAAGGAGAGACACACACCACGTTTCCGGTGAAAGAGGGTTCGAAGGGGGAAAAGAACTGAGCGTTTCAGAGCGAGAGAGAATAGAACGGGTTGCCTAAGATTCGAGGGAAAAGAGACTATTCAGAAGATATTCCTGGCGACTTGTAGATTTGTCTGCACTTACGATAGGATTCAGACAACAGTTGGAAGTTGTTTTCCGGATCCCTAGTGTCACGGTTTCCTTTCCTAGCATATCAATAACTATAATACACTGCACAGTAAAAAGTCCATTGAGTAGAAAACAGATGAAGAAAGTCGACGTTAGTCGACGACAGCTCTTTCACCGGAAATCCTCTCATTGCTTTGTCGCTTCGTGCAGAAGATACCTCTAAAGCGTCGATAGAATCCTCCATACGGTTCCCGTCGGCTTCCTTCTCGGTGCAGTCCTTCTCTGGTCTTCTCTCGAGTCGTGTTGGGACCACCGATCTGACTCGAGCAGCTGTCACGATCGGAAGGCGGCACGAATTCGCGTCTAGCGAGCCTATCGAATACCCTCTACGGCCGGCATACCGGCCGTATTACCGCTGATACGCCGGTATACTGATCGCTCTACGCTGCTCCTCTCCGTCGCAAGTTCGACACCACACCGAGTTTCCGATGAATCTCAACCCCCGTTTCAACTGGAACCCCCTCCCCCGATTTTCCCCGTTCACCGGAAACGTGGTGTGTGTGTCTTCGCCCGCCGATTCCGCTACCCTAACTACTATATAATCGCTTGAAACGCTCTCTTTCGCCCGTAATTTACCGTTGTGAGCGACGAACCCACCTCGAGTCCAAACAATAAAGACGTTTCACCGGAAACGTGGTGTCTACGATCATGTCGAGTTCCGGCGACGACCTGTTTACCCGTGACGACCCCATCTTCGAGAACAAGGAGCTGCTCGAGATCAACCACCTCCCGGAGGAGGGGCGGATCGTCGGCCGGGACGACGAGATCGCCGATCTCGCCAACGCAGTCAACCCGGCGATCTTCGGGCAGAGTCCGAGCAACCTGCTCATCTACGGGAAGACGGGTACCGGCAAATCCCTCTGTGCGAAACACATCTCCGAACGGCTGGTCCGCGTCGCGACGGAGGAAGGCGTCACCGCGGAGTTCGCCTACGTCGACTGCGCCCAAGACAGCACGGAGACGCAGGCGGTCCAGACGATCGCCCACTCGCTGAACGATTCCGACCGGACCGACATCAAGATCCCCGACAAGGGGCTCAGCACGTCGACCTACTACAAGCGCCTCTGGACGGTGCTGGACTCCCAGTACGAGGTCGTCCTCATCATCCTGGACGAGGTCGACAAGCTCGACGACGACGACATCCTCATGCAACTCTCGCGCGCGGGCGAGGCCGGCAAACTCGAGAACTGCAAGATCGGCGTTATCGGGATCAGCAACAAGATCAAGTACAAGGACCGGATGGACGAGCGGGTCAAGTCCAGCCTCTGCGAGCGGGAGTTCGTCTTCCCGCCCTACGACGCGAACCAGCTCCGGGACATCATGCAAGCTCGCAGCGACGCGTTCAAGGACGGCGTCCTCGAGCCCTCGGTCATCCCCCGGGCCGCGGCGCTGGCGGCCCGGGAACACGGCGACGCGCGGAAGGCGATCGACATCCTCCGCTACGCCGGCGAGATCGCCCAATCGAACGGCAGCGAAACGGTTCGCGAGGAGTACGTCGTTCAGGCCCGCGAACGGGCCGAGACCGACCGGTTCCGGGAACTCATTCGGGGATCGACGCCCCACTCCCGGTACGTCCTGCAAGCTCTCGCAGTTCTCGCGCTCAACACGCCCGACGAGGACGGCTTTCGGACGACCAGAATCTTCGACGTCTACGAGGAGATCTGTCGGCAGGAGGGATCGGACACGCTCTCCCTGCGTCGCGTCCGCGACCTCCTGAAGGAACACGCGTTCCTCGATATCATCGAGCAGTCCCGCCAGAGCGGCGGCAGCGCCGAGGGAAGCTACACCGAACACCAACTGCTCGAGGATCCGGACGTCGTTCGGAAGGTGCTCGTCGAGACCGACGACGCGTAATCGTCCCTTCGCGACGCACCGACGTCCGTCGGCAGTCAGGCCGGCTTCCCGGCCGTTTCAGTGGAAATCCGGTGTCGGTTCCGATGGCGAGCCGCGCCGGATTCAGTGGAAACGCGGTGTGTTTTCAACGGAAACTCGGTGTCTCCGCGCTTACTGAACGCCGCTCCCGGTCTCCCAGCCGCGCGGCGACTCGTTCAGTCGCTCGGCGCCGTCCTCGGTGACGACGACAAGGTCCTCGATCCGGACGCCGAACTCGCCCTCGAGGTAGATCCCCGGTTCGACGCTGAAGACCATCCCGGGCTCGAGTTTCCGGTCGTTGTCCGCGACGATGTAGGGCGGTTCGTGGACCTCGAGGCCGACGCCGTGTCCGGTTCGGTGGACGAATTCGTCGCCGTAACCGGCGTCCTCGATGACCGATCGCGCCGCCCGATCGACCGCGCCGGCGGTCGCGCCGGGTTCGACAGCTTCGACGGCGGCCCGATGGGCCTCGCGGACGACCTCGTGTACCCGTTCGTACCGATCGTACTCGTCCCCGGGCGCGTCGCCGACGACGATCGTTCGCGTCTGATCGCCGGGGTAGCGGCCGGTTCCGTCCTCGAGGTCGGCGTCGACGAACGCCCCGAAGTCCAGCACGATCGGATCGCCGCGTTCGATCTCCCGGTCGCCGCTGTGGTGGTGGGGTCGGGCGCCGTTCGGTCCCGACGCGACGATCGTCTCGAACGCCGGATCGCCGCCGCCGTACTCGGCGAGCAGCCGCTCGATCTCGCTCGCCAGCTCCGCTTCCGTCCGCCCGACCAGTTCGGTCCCGCGCGAACGGATTTCGAGCGAAACGCGGTCCGCGATTTCCCCGGCCCGTCGGAGCGCCTCGAGTTCGACGTCGTCCTTCCGGATCCGGAGGTCCTCGAGAACGCGACTGGCGAGGTCGAACGTCGCCGCCGGCGCACACGCCCGCAGATCCTGCGTGAACGTCGCCCACATGCGGTCGTCGACGAGGATCGTCGGCGCGTCGCCGTCCCGCGACGAGCCGGGATCCCCGTCGCCCGCCGGCAGTAGCTCCGCCAGCACTGCCTCGATCTCCTCGAGCGGGTCGTCATCGTCGTCCCACAGCCGTACCGCCAGCGTTTCGATCGGCAGCGTCCGAAGTTGGGCATCGTACATCGCCGGCGCGACGACGACCGGATCGCCGACCCGCGGGACGAACAGCAACAGGTGGCGTTCCGACGGCGATTCCTCGAAGCCGGTCAGGTAGGTGAGATTCGGGCCCGGCACGAGGGCGGCCAGCGCGGCGTCGACGCGCTCGAGTCGGCGCTGACACGCCTCGAGACGGCGTTCGAACGGGGATCGCATACGCGGGGATTCGGCCGGCCGCGGAAAGAACGTTCGGTCGGGACGGCGGTCCCGCTCTCGAGCCGGAGTACCGACGCGAATTGATACTGCCGCGACCGGCCGGAAATCGCCGTGCAGCGCCCGTCAACGGATATCGATAGGTAGCAGCGCCTATATGACTCCCATGCGGTTGCAGGCCGCGAACCGACCCGGGACGAGGTTGTCAATAGCAGCGAATGCGATCTATCGATGCGCGGTTGCCGTCGACGCATCCGAGCAATCGTCAGTTACGGACGGACGGATACGGCCGTTCGACTGCGGATTCGCGGTCCGACGGGTCCGTCTGTCCCGGTTCTCTAATCGTCGTTTCGAACCGCCAGCCGTACCGCCACGAGTACGATACGGCGTCCGAAGACTCCGGTGGCGACGGCGACCGATCGACCGGTACGTCGTCGATTACGGTCGACGAGCCGACGGGCGGTCTGACGGCCGGTCTCGATCCCGTTGTCCAGGCCTCCGAGGGGACCTGGATCGCCTGGGGCGACGGCGAGGCCGACTTCGACGTCGCCGACGACGACGGCTGTATCGCGGTGCCGCCGGACGACGAGTCGTACACCCTCCAGCGGATCGATCTCTCGGAGGAGGCGGTCGACTCCTACTACTACGGGTTCAGCAATCGCGTGCTCTGGCCGCTCTGTCACGGCTTCGTCGATCTCGTCGAGAACCGATCGAACGATTTCGAGTGGTACCGGACGGTAAACGAGCGCTTCGCCGACGCAGTGGCCGAACACGCCGAGGCCGACTCGATCGTCTGGGTCCAGGACTACCACTTCGGCCTCGCGCCGCGGATGATCCGGGAGTCGGTTCCCCGATCGACGACCGTCGCCCAGTTCTGGCACATTCCGTGGCCGACGCCGGCCTCGTTCCAGCACTGCCCGGCCGGCCGGGCGATCCTCCAGGGTCTGCTCGGCAACGACCTGCTCGGCTTTCACGTCGACCGCTACGTCGAACGGTTCCTCGACTGCGTCGAGCGATACCTGCCGGGGGCAGACGTCGATCGGACCCAGCGAACCGTCGCCTACGGCGGGGAGACGACGCGGATCGTCGCGACGCCCATGGGCGTCGACGCGCCGACTCACGACGGGAACGCGCGGGCGGTCGAGTCGGACCAGCTGTCGTCGCTGTTCGACCGCTACGACATCTCCCGCGAGAACGTCATCGGACTCGGCGTCGACCGCCTCGATTACTCGAAGGGGATCCCCGAACGGCTGGCCGCGATCGAACGGCTCCTCGAGCGCAATCCGGGGTGGCACGGCGAGTTTACGTTCCTCCAGACGGCGACGCCGTCCCGGACCGATATCGACGCCTACCAGCGCCACGGCGACCTCGTCAGGAGCGAAGTGACGCGAATCAACCGGCGGTTCGGAACCGACGACTGGGAGCCGATCGTCTACACCGAAGACTACCTCTCGAACGAGGAACTGTCCGGGCTCTATCGCCGCGCTGACCTGATGGTCGTGAGCCCCCTGGTCGACGGGATGAACCTGGTCGCCCAGGAGTACGTCGCCGCGAGCGTCGACGGCGACGGTGTGCTCGTCCTGAGCGAGGGAACCGGAGCCCACGAGCGGCTCGGGTCGCACGCGCTGACGATCGACCCGACCGACGTCGACGGCTTCGCGTCGCAACTCGAGGCGGCGGTCACGATGGCGCCCCGCGAGCGCCAACGCCGGATGAACACGCTCCGAAACCGCGTCTTCGACGGCGACCTCGAGTGGTGGATGGAGACCCAGTTCGACTGGATTCGCCGGGTCCACGCCGATAAACGACGTGACGGCGGGGCTCGCGGCTCCGGCTCCGACTCCGATCCCGATCGCGGTCCCGGTTCCGACGCCGGTTCGGATACCGACGCGGGCCGGAGCACCGACCGCGTCGGCGACTCCCGATCGGAGTCCCGGTCGAACTCGGACGGTGACACGAACGAACACCCCTCGACAGCGTGATCGATGTCGGACGATACCCCTCCCCGTCCGGTCGACGAGGCGCGGGACCGGATCCGGTCGCGACTCGCCGCCGGCTCGAGGCTGTGTTGCTGTCTGGACTTCGACGGCACGCTCGCGCCGATCGTCGAGGACCCCGACGCGGCGGCGCCGACGGCGGAAAACGAAGCGGCGGTCGCGTCGCTGTCGGCCGATCCGGCGGTCTCGACGGCGATCGTCAGCGGTCGCGCGCTGGCCGACGTTCGCGAGCGCATCGACGGCCCGTCAATCTACGCCGGCAACCACGGGCTCGAACTCGAGCGAAACGACTCGCTCGCCGTCCACCCGGTCGCGCGCAAACGCGCCGCGCGCATCGACGAGGTGTGCGGGATCCTCGAGTCGGTGCTCGCGCCGATCCCGAACGCCCGAATCGAAAACAAGCGATTGACCGGGACGGTCCACTACCGATCCGTGCCGCCGGCGATGCGGCCGATCGTCCAGCGGCGGACGCACGCGGTCGTCGACCGGTTCGGCGGCGACGCCCTCGAGGTGTCCTCCGGGAAGCGCATCCTCGAGATCGGGCCGTCGATCCCGTGGGGGAAGGGGAACGCGGTCGCGTTGATCGCGGCCGATATGCCGCCGGGGGCCGTCCCGATCTATATCGGCGACGACGTGACCGACGAATCGGCGTTCCGGACCGTCGAATCCGACGGGATCGGGATTCGCGTCGGCGGCGACGAGCCGTCGGCCGCCTCCTATCGGCTCGACTCGCCCGACGCCGTCGCTCGATTCTTGGAGTGGCTCGCATCGATCACGACCGAAACCCTCGAGCGGACCGAGTCGCAAGCGAGTACGCCGGCCGGAGCCGCGATCGCGGTCGACGGGTCGACGGATGATTACTCCGGGTCCTAAGCGATATCGAGAACACGTCCGTCCGCGTTCGCTGCCACGGCGACACCGGCCAGCGTCCTCCGGTGACACCGGCTGATTACCGTCGGCCGGTCTCGAGATCGCCGTCGGTCTCGACGCCGATACGAAAACCGTTTAGCCGGTCACTACTGAGTGACTCCGATCGATTATTCGAGGCTATCTCTCGTTTTCAACACCTTTCCTGACGTATAACCCAATCGATAAAGCCGAAACTATTAGTTACCACTGGAAATATAGTTCGTACCGAGAGTGAACGATAGTGAAACTGCGTCAACCTACTGATTTCCTGATCCTTGAGGCGCTCGAGGAGAAAGGCCGAAACGTCGCAACGAATCTCGCCGAACACACGGGGAAGAGCCGCAAGAACATCAATACTCGGTTACCGGTACTCGAAGATTACGGGCTGGTCCGCAAGATCGGTCCGGCCGAACGGTCCGGACTGTACGAGATTACGTCGTCGGGTAAGGCGGCGCTCGTCTATCGCGACCAGTACGACGAGGTTGACGACTTCGAGTCGCTCATCGAAGGGCCCAGCGCCGGCGGAGTCGACGACAACGACCCGCAGGCGAGTTTCGTCCGCGGCGAGGACGACAGCGACGACGACGAGTAATCCGTTTCTGCCTCGGTCCGTTCGGACGATCCGCCTCGAAGCTGCGAGTAGCGTGACGTTGTGTCGCCGGCCGGCCGCCGATAGCGCCGATGAGCCGACCTCGAGGACGGTCGGAGCCGGCTTTCGACTCCCGCGTTCCACTGCTCTCCTCGCTTATCCGAGCCCGCTGCCGCTGTACGCGGCGAGTTCGCGTCGCGCGCACGCGGAGAATTCCAGACTGAGTTTTCGCGGTCGATGCGCCGGCTCCGGATACGGACGCCCGCACGCCGAGCGGTCGACGTCGGCGTCGCCGTTCCAGGCGTAACTGCTCAACATCGGCGTCGCGACGATCGCGCCCCCGTGCCGGAAGGAGACGCCGTGTTCGTGATCCAGCCCGAGCGCGTGGCCGATCTCGTGGACGAGCACCTGTATCGAGCGCGTGGCCGGTTCGTTCGGCACGATAACTCGCTCGGCGTCCGCTGCCGGCGTCGAGAGCAGGTCGTCGAACGACGCGAGCGCGGCGAGGTGCCGGGCGCCGCCGACCGACGCGACGTGCGGGAGCCCGTACCCGGTCGGCGTCCGTCGCATCTGGCCGTCCGTGACGAGCAGGTTGACGTCGGCGACGGGGGTGACCGCGGGCGCTCCCACCGCGCCCGTCGCGAGCGTCAGCGGCCACTCTCCGTGACTCGTGACGCGCGCCCCGTTTTCGGTCGAGACGTCGACGGTGCCGCCGATCGAGAGGTCGAGCGTCCAGTACTCGAGATCGAAGATCCGCTCGAGGTACTCCCGAAGCCGCTCGGCGACGCCGTCGTACTCCGCGGCGCCGCTCGAGAGCCAGACGCGGATCTCGAGGCTCTCGACCGGCTCTCGAGTCGTATACGCGAGCGTGCCGACCGAGGTGAGCGAGCCGACGGCCCCGAGAAACGCGCGTCGCTTCACACCGACGGCTCTCGCGGCCGACGGCCAGTTCCTATCGGTTCACATATTCGCCGCTTATCGGCGGCCCGCCGCAGCTGTCACAATCGGCGGCGGCGACTACTTCGGCAGCGAACCGTTCGGGACCGGCCGCCGCGTGTCGACGACGCGAGCGCCGCGGTCGTCGATTCGGAGCTCGACCCACGCGGGGAGGTCGTCGGTCGGCGTCAGCAACAGCAAGGAGCCGTCGCTCGTTTCCACCAGCCGTCGGTCCGGATCGCGCTGTCGCATGCACGGCGTCCAGCGGTCGGTTCGAAGCCGCCGCCTGAGCTGCCAGTGGGTGTAGTAGCGATCGTTCGATCCCTCGTAGAGGCCCTCGACCGGTACGTCCGGCATCACGTCCGTACACCCTCCCCCGAGCGGCGGCCGCTCGCCGCCGGAATACTCGTCGTTCCCATCGTAGTCGGAGGGGATCGACGCGTTCGCATCGTCGCTCGGGTTCATATGGCCCTTCTTTAACATCTCGTGAGTATCGGCGTTCGTGACGTATTCGCATCGACGGTCGGCGGGAGTCGGGCGCAACCAGCGCGTCGACGACCGGGCAGTGCCCGCAGTTGAGTGACGGCCCGCTACGCCGTCTCTCCGCTCCGTCTCGGCGGGCTTTGACGGCGAGATCGGCTTTCGGTTCGACACACCGGGTTTCCGGTGAACGAACGGCGGCGATCGATCGACGATCGACGATCGGCACCGCTGAGTACCCGGGGTCGGACCCGTCGCGTGCTCGCTAAGCGGTCCCGCCGGTCGACCGCCGCTCAGGGCGGCTGCGGGCCGCCGCTGGCTTCGAAGAACTTCTCGAGGACCGCCTTCATCCCCTTCCGGAGGTGCTGGTGCATCGTCGGCGGCGAGACGTTCATCGCCTCGGCGATCTCCTCGCCGGTGCTCTCGCGGGGCCACTCGAAGAAGCCGCTGTAGTAGGCGAGTCGCAGCGTCGTCAGCTGTCGATCGGTCAGTTGGTCGAAGATGCGATCCCGCCGCTGAGCGGCGGTTCGAACCGGGCGGTCGATCTCGCGGCGCGCGACGAGTTCGGTGTTCTCGTAGATCACCGTCAACGCCTTCGCGATCTCGCGGACGTTCGCGTCCTGCGAGACCTCGATCAGACAGGTTCCGACGCCGTCGTCGACGGTGACCTCGCGGAACGTCGCGCCGTGGTTCGCGAGCGTTCGGACCCCCGACTTCGCGAGGCGAATCTCGATCGTGCAGTTCTCGCCGCCGTCGTGAATGAGCCGACAGTTCTCGATCGACGGATGTGCCTCGGCCTCCTCGAGGACGGTCTCGCCGTCGAGGCCGTCGATCGTGACGTATTGGACGGTGCGGCCGTCCGCCGTCGTTCCGGCCCACTCGAGCGAGACGGTACAGCCGTACCGCTCGGAGAGATCGAACGAGAAGGTGTTGCCGCCGTCGATCCGGAACTCGAGTTCGACGACCGTGTCGGCGAACAGCAGCTGGCGGTTCTTGACGGCCATGATCGTGAAGCCGATCGTCTCGCCGAGCAGGCCGAACCCGGCTCGCTCGCCCTCTCCGAAGGCGTCTTCGCGGTCCGCGAGGACCGTCAGGACGCCGTAGACCGAGTCGTTGTGGCTGATCGGAACGGCGATCGCGGACCGGACGCCGTCCGTCCGGGCGGCCCTGCAGAGCGATTCGGGCATCGAATCGCTCGTCGGGATGCGCGTCGCCGTCTGGATCTCGCCGGTCTCGGCGGCCTGCTGGACCAGATACGCGTGGCCCTCCTCGAGTTCCTTCGCGCGGTCGAGGTACGCGTCCACGTCGCCGGCGCCGGTTCGGAAGGCGAGGGACCCCTCGCCCGTCCGCTCGGCGATCCAGGCCCCGCAGTACAGCTCCGACTCAACGAGCTGGTCGCAGACCTCCCGTTCGATGGCCTCCCGGGAGGGTGCCTCGACCAGCGTGTCGATCACCTGTCCGACGACCGCGCTGATCCTGTTGAGCGTCTCGAGTTCGTCCCGTCGCGATCGCAGCTCTCGCTCTCGACGCATCCGCTCGGTAATGTCTCTGGCGAGCCAGACGACGGCGTTCCGGCCGTCGATCGGTTCGTCGATCGGGACGACCCGCCCCTCGTACCGTCGGCAGCCGTCGGTCGTTCTCGCCTCGTACTCGATCGACTGTACGTCGCCGGTCCGGAGCGTTCGATCGACACACGCCTGCAACTCCGCGGCCCTGTCGTCGGGAAACACCTCCGCGAGGTTCTTCCCGGGCAGTTCGTCGGCCGTCGTCGTGTAGAGATCGGCGGCGTCGGACCGGACCTTCGCCTCGAGGTAGGTGCCGTCGGCGGCGATGACGAAGGCCTCGTCGGGCAACTCGTTCGCGAGGATGCGGTGGTACTCGCCGGTCGATTCCGTCGCCGGCCGACTCTCGACCGGGGCTGCGGAGACGCCGACCGCCCGGCCTGCACCGTTCGCCGCCGTGGCGGACGTCGGTTCGCCGGCGGTCTCGCCGGCGCTGACTGCCCCGCCGAGCGTGCGGATCGCATCGACGATCCGCTCGACCGGGTCCCCGTCGCCGTCGAGGGGCGCGTACTCGGCGGCGCCGCCCCGCAGCGCCGCCGCCGCGAGCGCCTCACTGCCGGTCGGCGGGGCGACGACCGTCGGCGCGTCCGGCCACGCCTCGAACAGCCGTTCGAGGGCGGTCCGAACCCGTTCGGGACGCTCGAGTTCGAGGACGAACCCGGCGGGAACCGACGGCCCCGCGTCGGACTCGCTTTCCCCGTCGGACTCGTTTTCCCCGTCGAAGACTGACTCGAGATCGTCCTCGAGGGCCGCTGGCGTGATCGATCGAACGCCGGCCGAAGACGCTTCGCAAAGCCGTGCCTGGAGCGACTCCGTGTGAGACGTCGAGATGTGTACGATCGGGCCGGAACGGATCTCGGGGGACATTCGATGGGGGACCGTGTGGTTCGTGACCGCTTGAAAGCGTCATTTCAGGAAAAGATTTTCGCAGAATAAAAGCGTACTGGTACTGGATATCCCGAACGGTTACGGCTACGAACGGCGTTCAACGGCCGCTGCGATCGGTACTCCGAGGGAGTTGCTTTCCTCTCCGTCGCTCGACGATATCGTTCGCTCCCGGTGGGCCGCCTCGGACCGTTCGCCCGTCACGGCCGCGGTGAAGTACCGCTACCACGAACACCGTCTACACATTCTAAACAGTCCACACATTCTAAACAGTGTAAAATCGGAACTACACGTTTAGAACGTGTATGCCGTGTAGATCCGCTGTTTTTCCGACTCAGCAAGAACCCGCTCGAACGCGACTAGAGTCGGCGCATGAACTTCGGCAGGATCCCCCGCTCGCTCGAGTCGGACGCGGCGGCCGGTTCGGCGCCCGGGTGGTCGAACTCCGCCCCGTCTTCGGCGGACTCGGCGTCGTCGAACGCGTCGGCGCTCGCTCCGCCTCGGCCGGCCGTCTGCTGCCCGGTCGCGTTCTGTCCGGACGCCGACTGCCCGGCGGTGTTCGGTCCGGCGGGCTCGGTACCGGCGGGACTCGAGGCGGTTTCCGCGGCGGCCGCTCCCGGTTCCGCTTCGCCGGCGACCGTCCCGGGATCGGCGACGCCGTCACCAGCGGTTTCGGAATCGGGGGCGTCGGCGCCGGCCGGCGATCCCGCGCCGATTTCGGTCTCGAGGACGGCGTCGAACTCCTCCTGGGTTCGCGGACCGAAGTAGAAGGGCTGATCGGGCCGGAGGTACTCGCGGAACTGGAAGTTGGCGTACCCCGCCCCGGCCAGCGCGAGGACGACCAGCGGTTCGACGCCGATCACGGTGGGGCCGGCGGTCAGGATGACGAGAAAGACCGATAGCGGCGAGTAGACGTAGTAGGCGAGCAGCCGAAACCAGGTGGCGACGTAGCCGTCGATGACGTAGGCATACAGTCCGTAGGCGCCGACGGCCAGTCCCGCGTCGGCGTAGATGGAGACCAGCAGACCGGCTTCGCCGGCGACGAAGATGTGGATGTGCGCCGCCAGCGCCCCCATCAGGACCGTCGTCCGGTTAACGTACGTCTCGTCTAACGCCATGCCGACGACGAGCACCGCGATCTGGATCAACGGCGCCGCTAACCACCAGGGGAGGGAACTGAGGAGGAACCCGAGGGACACGTCGATCACAGCTGTTCGTGTGGAGGGATCCGTCCCGCGTCCTTTAACGTTCGTCCCGTTTCGAGATTCGATACGAACGCCGAGTCCGTCGCCGATTCTTGTAACGGGCCGTACAATTCTTCGAAACAATCATTAGCCCGCAGCGAACACCGTAACGGTATGGCCAAAGATACCGTCAGGTACCCGGACGAGGTCGTCGAGGCGATCGACGAACTGGTCGACGACGGTATGTTCGAGAGCAAATCCGAGTTCTACCGCTTCTCCGCGGAGTACGTCCTCACGCTGCTCAACAACGACCACGAGGTGAAGACGTTCAACTTCGACGAGATCAAGACCGAACTCGACATCTCCGAGGAGGATCACGCGAAGGCGCTGGGTGCCGACGGTGGAACCTTCTTCCTCGACGCCGTGATCACCGTTCGCAAACACGGGCTTCGAGGCGACTACGAGGCCGCCGAGCGGTTCATCGACACCCACTACGAGTCGACCGATCAGGAGTGTATCATCCTCGAGGAACTGCTCGGAACCTACCGTTCGGAGCCGACGTAACGCGACCCGAAGCCGTCGTTGCTCCGACATCGCCCTGTCGTCCGTAGCGATTCGCTCGATCGCCCGCGACTCGAACTCACGAATCGAACGGCCGGCCGAGCGCCTCGAGATCGACGTGCTCGCCGACCAGCGCCGCGGCGCGGTCGTACGGCGTCGACCCGGACCCGACCGTCCGCTCGGTCTGCGAACCCGACTCCGAAGCGGCTGCTGACGCGGGCTCCTCGCCGGCATCCGTTCCCGTTCCAGCCGTCTCGGCACTGTGACGCGGGCGATCGGTTCCCGTCTCGGACGCGACGGCCTCGAGAAACGCCGTTCGGACCGCCTCGTTGTCGAACAGGCCGTGGAGATACGTGCCGAGCACGCGTCCGCGGGCCGCGCTCGAGTCGCCGAGCGGTCGGGCGATCGCTTCGCGCTCGGCCTCGAGCACGCGCGTCCGTCCGGCGTGGATCTCGTAGCCAGACGCGGTGCCCTCGGCGCCGGCCAGCAGCGGCGACGCGGACCCGTCGACTGGGACCGTCGTCTGCTCGACGCGCTTGGTCCCCTCGAACCGCGTCTCGACCGGTAACAGCCCGAGTCCCTCGACGACGGCGTCGTCGCCGGTCCCCTCGAGCGCCGCGTTCGTAATCCGTTCCCCGAGCATCTGGTAGCCGCCGCAGACGCCGACGATCGGCCCGTCGAACGCCGCGAGCGCGTCGGCGAAGCCGGCCTCGTGGAGCGCCAGCAGATCGTCGACGGTGTTCTTCGTTCCCGGGAGGACGACCGCGTCGGCGTCGACGGCCGCGAGCGGATCGGTACTGACCGCCTGTCCCTCGGCCGCCGACTCCGCGTCGACTGGCACGAACGCGACCGAGACGCCCGGCTCCGCGGCCAGCGCCTCGAGGTCCGTCGCGTTCGAAATCCTGGGGAGGCGCGGCACGGCGACGGTGAGCCGCCGGTCGTCGGGAACGCCGTCGTCGTCGCCCAGCACGCCGCGCTCGCGTTTCGATGGAAGGCCGACGCTGTCCTCCTCGGGGAGGCCGGGATCGTCGTACGGGAGGACGCCCAGGATCGGCACGCCGGTCTTCGACTCGATCTCCTCGATGCCGGGCTCGAGCAGCGACCGGTCGCCGCGGAACTTGGTGATCACGGCGCCGACGACCCGATCGCGCAGCGCGTCGGGGAGCAGTTCGATCGTCCCGTAGAGGCTGGCGAAGGCCCCGCCGCGCTCGATGTCGACCAGCAGGAGGATGTCGGCGTCGGCGAACCGCGCGGTTTCGACGTTCGCGAGGTCCCGATCGTGGAGGTTGATCTCGCCGATGCTGCCGGCGCCCTCCGCGACGATCACGTCGTGGTCGGCCGCGAGTCGCCGGTAGGACTCTTCGGCTGCGGCGCGGGCCTCGTCCCAGAACTCCTCGTAGTACCGGCCCGCGGGGACGTGCTCGTGGGCCCGTCCCTGCAGGACCAGCTGGCTCTCCCCGTCGCCGCGCGGTTTGAGCAGGACCGGGTTGCAGTCCGTAGTGGGGGTGATGCGGGCCGCTCGAGCCTGGACGAACTGGGAGACGCCGATCTCGCCCCACTTGTCGACATCCGGTTCGTCGCTCTCGTCGGTGTCGCTTCGGTCGTCGCCGGCCGCTGCTTCGGGTCGTACGACGACTCGAGCGTTGTTGCTCATGTTCTGTCCCTTGAACGGGGCGACCGAGACGCCTCGATCGGCGAGCAGCCGACAGAGACCCGCGGCAACCGTCGATTTGCCGACGTGGCTCGCGGTTCCGGCGACGAGCAGCGTTCTGGTCATTCGCGTGGGTCTCATTCGCGCGGCGTTCGGTATCGTCCTATCGATTCGTCGGAACGGATCCGGGCCGTCTCGAGGCCGTTAGATTACTATTCGTCGTTGTAGGGTCTGACAGCTGGCCGTCCTCGAAGTCGACTTCTTCGCCGGGATGGGGTTCGATGTGGGGTAGGATCTCGTAGGGGATGACGGTCGCTTTCCGGATTACCACTATAGGATCCGAGACGATTTTCGAATCCTTCAGCGTACCTCTTTTGTTCATCGGGGACAGTCACACACCACTTTTGCAAGTGGAGCTGTTCCGAACGAGCTGTGATTCCTGCTGTCGTAATGTCCAGTGAGAGAGGGAGGGGGTGCCCCAGTGTAAACTCGAGATATTCGGGACGTAGACACCACTAAGCTTCTGTCTTCACTTGCAACGATACTGTGTCCGAGTTGGCTACTGTCTCTAATGAGGAGTGTTCCCCAACATCGAATCGATAGTCGACCTAAGTGAGATTAGACTCCGTTGATTGACTACTCTGACACACCACGAGCTACGAGAACCCCCCGGTTCCAGTGTACGGGGGGTGTTCCAGTGTAGACGTTGTCCACTTATCTCATGGAGGATTTCCGTGACGCTCTCGAGATGTGGACCCTCTGCAAGCGCTTCGATCGCGAGTCCGGAATCGATCGAGATCGAATAGAAGCTCGACGTCCGCAGTCTTGGCTCTGATTGTACCTTTCGATAACCGTTTGACTACTATCGAGAATTCCGTGAAGTCACTCTGATGTGTGCTATCTATAACAGCAGACGTGCTGTGAGTTAGGTGAATCCAACGCTCTATGGCGATTCACCACTGTTTCTGAAGATTTCGATTCTCAGGAGGGTATGGAAAGCTACCAGACACACACCACTGTTTCCGGAGCTTTCGAGCACGAATGAAGCAGGATTACTACGATTTTCGAAGGTAATGATCTCCAGAGCCTTCGTATTGTTCTTTCAACGTGGCCGTTTACTGACGGAGACACACCCTCACTTCATTCGTTTTCAGGAGTGGACGGGTAGACTTTCATACCCACTACCGGTTCAAACGTAATTCAACTGCCGTACAGTCACACACCACATTTGCAAGTGAAGCCTGTTCCAAGAGCACCAAGTTGCTATCATAATGGATGGTGTAGAATGGATGTAGACGTGTTCCGCGTCTGTTCGAAATTCTCCTCGGTACGACCGGTCAACTTGCCAGCTTCACTTGCAAACATGGTGTGTCGCCACCTTCTTTTAATTGGATTCGGCGTTGTATCCTAGACTCGAGTGGGTATATTTCTCGTTCTGATTTTATCTACCCAGCCACACACTATGGTTGCGAGTGAAGCACAGCGGCGGCGACACTGCAATCGTGAAGCCGCTTTTCGGTACGATAGTCGGTAGAGACATATCACCGTTACAACTGAAATAGCTAGCCAACTGGCTGTTGAGCGTGAAAACTCTAGTTCGCCTTTTTCGATATATGATTTATATATTACATGTATGGGTATTAGATGAAATCGTGGTGTGTTGTTTCGCTGTAGCCATTGTGGACCCTTCACTTGAAAAGGTGGTGTCTCCCACTTTACTTGAATCAGATGAATGGGTGGTTTTATAACACTTCCTTCAAAATAGTTTCATATGACTCGGTTCGAACGTAAGAGGTCGATTTTTCAAAACAAAGATGCGTTGGGCGAGTCGTATCAACCGACGGAGATAGAGGAACGTGATGAAGAGATCGCTGCGTATACGGATGCGCTTCAACCAGTTGTGGACGGATGGGAGCCGAACAACGTGTTCATCTATGGCAACACTGGCGTCGGCAAAACGGCCGTCACCGAGTATCTTCTCGAAGAACTTCAGAAGGATATCGAACGCTACGATGACGTCGATCTTTCCGTCATTTCGATCAACTGCAAAACGCTCAATTCCTCCTATCAAGTCGCAGTACGGCTAGTAAACGAGCTACGTCCACCGGGAAACGAAATCAGTTCGACCGGTTATCCGCAGCAAACCGTCTTTTCGAAGCTCTACGATGAACTCGATGTTCTCGGTGGAACGATTCTCATCGTACTCGATGAGATCGATTCGATCGGTGATCGAGACGAACTTCTCTACGAACTTCCCCGTGCCCGCTCGAACGGCTATCTCGAGTCGACGAGGGTCGGCGTTATCGGTATTAGCAACGATTTCAAATTCCGTGAGCAACTCGACTCTCGCGTTCAGGACACGCTTTGTGAACGCGAACTCCAGTTCCCGCCGTACGATGCAACTGAACTAGCTAATATACTCGCTTCTCGAGCAGATATCGCCGTTAAAGACGATGCCTACGAGGATGGTGTCCTCGAGTTTTGTGCTGCACTCGCTGCTCGAGATAGCGGGAGCGCCCGTCAAGGCCTCGATCTCCTTCGACTTGCCGGTGAAATCGCGGAAAGCAGGGATGCGGACTGTATTTGCGAGGACCACGTTGAGGACGCTCGTTCGAAACTCGAGCAAGAACGAGTCGAGGAGGGAATGCGCGAACTCACAACTCATGGTCGTCTCACACTTCTCGCGGTGATCTCGAAGGCGGCAAAGGACGAAACCCCGTGTCGAACTCGAGAGGTCTATCAGGAATACGTCGATCTCTGCGAGTCCTCGGGGACGGATACACTCGCACAACGGTCGGTTCACAATCACCTCTCCGATCTTCGCATGCTCGGTATCCTCTCTGCGAAAGAGAATCGTAGCGGTTCTCGTGGAAACTACTATAGTTATAGCCTCGACGTGCCGTTCACGAGTGCTATCGGGGCAATGGCCGACGTGCTGTATCTCGATAGAGAGATTGAAGTGATTCGTGACATTGCAGATATGAACGATATCACATAGCGTACTCTACTCTGTAAATTGGATGCACTTCTGCCACGTCGGCTAGGGTAGTTCCGTCAAGTTTCACTTGTAAGAGTGGTGTGTCTCTGTTCCCGGATCGTCAGTTCCTTCCTCTAGGTACAATAGCTTCGGAAATAGTGGGGTGTTGGTAGCTCCGTAATTACATCCTCTTCTGCAGAAATATGCTCTAACAGATCATGTAAGGGCAATATTCACTTGAAAGAGTGGTGTGTCCAGTATCGACACGACGTGTGAGATAGCTCCGGAATTGGTGGTGTGTTGGCTGCTTCTTGACTCTCTCTTCTTCTACCGAAATCAGTCGAAAACGTGGTTGTAAGGCCCATGTTCACTCGAAAGAGTGGTGTGTCGTTCTCGACTCAACAGCTGCTGCACTCGATTCCTCCTGTTGATCGTAATTTGGTGGTGACGAGATTCACTTGAAAGAGTGGTGTGTGTCTCCCCTTCCAGAAACGAACTAGTCGCCATCTCGAGACCGCTGCTCCCAGCGCGGGCCGGCCCGATTCGAGAGAACCAACCCGACGACACCGAATCCGACCCCACCAACTCCCAGCGCCATCGCAACGGCCCCGGTTGGCGGAACTACGACGAACCCGGCGACCAGCGTCGGCACGAGCGCGACCCCCACCCCGAGCGTGAACAGCGAGAACCGAACGGCGTCGAAGAGGAACTCGTTGGGATCGAAGCCGGCGATGTAGACGGTCAGTCCGTAGTAGTACAGCGCGTAGCCCGCCAGCAGAATTGCGCCGACGACCGCGTCGACGAGCGTCGCCTCGAACCAGAGCACGGCCGCGAGATACGGCACCGCCACCGTCGGCGCGCCGACGAGGACGAATGCGACCCGTTTCGCCCGGAAGACGTCGTCGATCGAGACGGGGTAGGCGAGGTAAGCCTCGAGCGAGTCGAACTGGGTCAGCCAGTTGTACGTGGTAAACGCGGTCAGCCCCAGCACGCCGCCGAAGAAGACGCCCGGCGCCGGCGCGATCCCGGTGATCGAGTCCACGACGCCGACGAGCGCGGCGACCAGCGCCAGCAGGATGGCCGCGGAGACGAACGGCTTCGTGACGCCGCCCGACGAGCGAGCCAGATCGAGCAGCGTCTTCGAGACGAGCGCGCTGTCAGCACCGATCGCCTCCACGGGGAGCGCGTCGCTGAGCCGGGCGAACCGATCGCTCGCGGTCCGGGACGGCCGCCCGTAGGTCGGATCGTACAGGGCCAGTGACGCCGCGCCGACGACTCCGGTTCCGACCGCCAGTCCGATCGCACCGGCCAGTCCGCCGTTGATCGGCACGAACGCCTTCCAGACGGCCCCGCCGATTCCCGTCAGCCACGCCGCGCCGGCGACGACGACGATCGCAGCGGTGATCGCCCACGTCGGCACGCCGCGGGTTCGGACCGCGATCAGCGCGACGGTCAGGGCCATCCCGGCGGCGAACGTTAGCGACAGCGAGAGCCACAGCGCTCCCACCGCGGCCGGCGCCGCCGCGAGACGGTCGGCCAGCACGGCGTTCGAGAGCGCCATCGGCAGGACGAACGCGACCGCGTAGAACAGCGCGTCCTTCAGCAGGAAGACGCCCAGCAAGCGCCGCCGAGACAGCGGGAGCGTCGTCGACGACGAGAGGAGCAGCGAGAGCTCGCCGAACACGTTCTCGAGCATGTCCGAGCCGGCGAATCCGGCGGTCCCGCTGTAGAGACCGAAGCCGAGCGCGAGGACGTGCAGCCCCGTCAGGATCGTTCCGTCCGCGGTCCCCGTCTCGCGCAGGGCGACCGTCGCACCCACTGCGAGGACGGCGATAACTCCCGGGAAGAGCGCGAACCGCCAGCCGCCGAACAGCTGGGTGTGCAGCCGCCACTCCTCGCGGAAGAGCACGCCGAGCAGCCGCCGCGTCGAGGGTCCCGATCGGTCGGTCGTCGCCCCGCTCATGCGTCGATCTGCTCGAGCGAGGGCAGATCTCGAGCGTCCTCGCTCTCGACGCGCTCGAGGAACACTTCGAGGAGCGATTCGTCGTTGCCGTCCCCACCGCCGTCCTCACCCGCGAGCGAGCGCTCGGTCACGATTTGACCGTCGGCGACGATGCCGACCCGGGTACAGATCTCCTCGGCCACGTCGATGTTGTGCGTCGAGACGAAGACGGCGTTGTCGCCGGCGGCGTAGGAGACGAGGAACCGCTTGACCTGCTCCTGGACCAGCGGGTCGAGGTTCGCCAGCGGCTCGTCGATGAAGACCACGTCGGGCTCGTGGAGGAACGCCTGCGTGATCATCACCTTCTGCTGTTGGCCTCGCGAGAGGTCCGTATGCAGCGTGTCGAGTTTGTTCTCGAAGCCGAGTCGCCGGGCCCAGTCGGCCGTCCGCTCGGACACCCGGTCGGAATCGAGATTGCGGACGTCGCCGACGAACTCGAGGTACTCCCGCGGCGTGAGGAAACTCGGCGGCGACTGTTGCTCCGGCAGGATCCCGACTCGCTCCCGGGTTTCGATCGGCTCGGTCGCCGGATCGGTCTCGAGAACTCGCACCGTCCCCGCGTCCGGCTGAATCTGGCCCGTCAGCGTTCTGATCGTGGTCGTCTTGCCCGCGCCGTTGGGGCCGAGAAACCCGTACAACTCCCCGCGCTCGACGGTGAAGCTCATGTCGGCCACCGCCTCGACGGCTCCGTAGGACTTGCCCAGTCCGTCTACCCGAATTGCACCCATTGAACGCCGATACGTTCTCAGGAGCTGATATTAATTGTGTTGGTAGGAGAATAGTAACACGGTCGCCGAACCGGGGGTTTCGCTCGAGCGGCCGCCGCTGTCGCTCAGAACTCGGTTCCGCGCCGTGCCCGCTGGCCGTCGTCGATCGGATGTTTCACTTTGCGAACGTTCGTGACGAGATCGGCTCGATCCTCGAGGTACGCCGGTTCCGCGTGGCTCCCCGAGAGCACCAGTTCGAGGTCGTCGGGCTTCGCGTCGATGAGGCCGTGGACGTCGTCCTCCGAGAGCAGGTCGCGATCCGCGGCGTAGAGCACCTCGTCCAGAATCAGCATGTGTACCCCCTCCTCCGGCGGTGCGTCGAGATCGATCGGCGCCTCGAGATCGGCCTCGGCCGCCGCCTCGAGCAGTTCGTGAGCGCGCTCGAGGCCCGCTTGGGCCTGGGCCTCGTGGTCTTCCTCGTCGCTGCCGTCGGCCATCCCGTGCCAGCCGTAGTGGCCGAGGTTCTCGTAGCTGATCCCCGGCAGCGCCGCGATGGCGTTGTACTCGCCCCGGACGGCGTCGACGCTCGAGGCGCCGCCCTTCATGAACTGGAGCATGTGGACGCGGTAGCCGTGGCCCGCGGCGCGCAGTCCCATCCCGAGCGTGGCCGTCGTCTTCCCCTTGCCGTCGCCCCACCAGACCTGCACGAGGCCGAACTCCTCGGGCGCCGCGGGTTCGATTCGTTCCGGTTCGGGCGTCCGTCCCTGTCCGGGCGTGTTCTCGACCGTCGAGTCGGGCGTCTCGTCGCTCATACGCGGCCCGTCGGGCCGATCCTACATGTAGTTGGCCCACCCGTCGCGACTCGCGGCCGACGCGTCCGGCACTTTCGGGACCAAACGTGTCTTTAGGCTTCGCTCCTAACGTGGTCGCAGTCCATGACACTCGAGTTCTCATCGTCCGACGACGCCGCCGATCTCGCGGGCGTCGTTGCCGTGCTGGACGATGCTGACTGTCGAGAGATCATCGCGATTCTCGAGGCGCCCAAGACCGTTCCCGAGATCGCCGAGGCGGTCGATCTCCCCCTCTCGACGACCTATCGAAAACTCGATCGGCTGACCGAGGCCGGACTCGCCAGCGAAACCGTCGGCGTTCGACGGGGTCGCCACCACGCGTCGCGGTACGTAGCGACGTTCGATCACATCGGGATCGGCCTCGACGACGACCACGAGTTCCGCGTCGATATCGACTGCTCGAACGACCAGTCGCTGGGCATCTGGTCGAACGTGCGCGAGGAGTTTTGACCGCGCCGTCGTCGCCGGGAACGGCGACCGCGTCGGCTTCGTTCCTGACTCCCTCGCAGCGCCGGGAGACTGCGGCGTGACCCACGGATCAGTATCGACGAGAACCTATCACAAGCGATTATTCTCGTATCACACTATATCCCTATTATAAACCGTCTTCACTGGAATCGTGGCCTATCCGGTGATGTCTCAAGAGAGCACGCAGACGGGGACGGACCGTGCGAAGGGATCGACCGACCGACGCAGCTTTCTGGCGGGACTGGCCGCGGTATCCGGGACGGCGGCCGCCAGCCAGGGCGCTCAGGCCGCGGGATGGGGCCGCTGGGGCCGCGGAACGCGGACCAACGTGATCATGATGATTCCGGACGGGAGCAGCAGAGCCCACGACACGGCCGCGCGGTATCTGCGGGCCTACCGGGACGATCCCGACGCGTACCCCGAGAACATCCCGGACGTCGAACTCGCCGTCGACCGCGCCGACGCCAACGGCTACATGAGCCACTTCCCGGCCGATCCGAACTCGATGGTGACCGACTCGGCCGCCGCCGGAACCGCCATCGCGACGGGCGCAAAGACCTACAACGGCGCGATCAGCGTCGACACCGATCGGGAGCCGCTCCCGACGATCCTCGAGCGGGCCGGCGAGGCCGGCTACGCGACCGGGCTGGTCTCGACGACCCAGCTGACCCACGCGACGCCGGCCTCGTTCGCCGCCCACGTCGAGGACCGCGGGATGCAGGAGGAGATCGCCCGCCAGTTCGTCGATGAGACCGACGTCGACGTCTTCCTCGGCGGCGACCGCTCGCACTTCCGGGCCGACGACCGCGACGACGGCGAGGACCTGATCGGTCGGGCCGAAGAGCAGAACTACGCGTACGTCGAGACGGCTTCGGAACTCGAGTCCGTCTCGGAGGGGAAGGTCCTCGGACTGTTCTCCCAGTCGGGCCACCTCGACTACTACCTCGACCGCGCGAACGACGCGGACAACACCCAGCCCGGGCTTCGCCAGATGACCGAGCGAGCCATCGACCTGCTCGAGACGCGGTCCGACGAGGGCTTCTTCCTGCTGGTCGAGGGCGGCCGCATCGACCACGCCTCCCACGGGAACGATCCCGCGACGGTTCCGGAACAGCTCGAGTTCGATCGGGCCCTCGACGCGGCGATGGAGTACGCGCGGGACGGCCCGCGTCGCTCGGAGACGCTGACCGTCTCGGCGTCCGACCACGACACGGGCGACCTCGGGCTCGACTACGGCGCGAACGTCGCCGCCATCGACGACCTCGAGGCGTCTCAGGGGACGCTCACGTCCGCGATCGACGCGGCGTCCTCGACGTCGAAAATCGCGTCCGTCCTCGAGTCGCAGGCTGGTATCGACGATCTCACCGACGACGAACTCGCCGCCCTCGAGGAGGACCCGTCGGCGCTGACCGGCGCCGACGGGATCCTCAACGATCGCGCGGGCCTCGTCTGGGGCTCGGGCAGCCACACCGGCGAGGACGTTCCGATCTACGCCGCCGGCGAGCACGCCGAGCAGTTCACCGGATCGATCGACAACACCGACCTCTTCGAGGTGTTCGCCGGCGTGCTCGACCTCGATGGCTCGAGGCGTCCCGGTCGGTCTACCGGTCGCGGCCGAGCGCGCGGACGCGATCGCGGCCGGTAACGCATACGGCTCCGCGGATCCGGCGTCGCTCGTCCCCGCTCTGGCGTCGGTTTTCCCCTTCCTCGAGTCCCGAGCCGTGGGCGTCTCTCGCTGCCGAAACCGGTCGAACCCGTATTCGTTAGGGGCGTCGCTTACTCCGTTGGCGACCGCAGTCTCGACCGATGTCAGACGTTGCCGTACTCGGCGGCGGAATCGGCGGTCTCACCGCGGCCCAGGAACTCGCCGAGCGGGGGTTCGAGGTGACGGTCTTCGAGGCCACCGACCGCTTCGGAGGCAAGGCGCGATCGATTCCGCTCGACGACGGGCCGGCGCCGTTGCACGGCGAACACGGCTTCCGGTTCTTCCCCGCGTTCTACCGCCACGTCATCGACACGATGGACCGAATCCCCGACGGCGACGGCACCGTCGCGGACAACCTCGTCGAGACCGAAGCGACCCTCGTCGCGAGCGCGACCGGACCGGGGCGGATCGCCGATACCCGAACGCCGGATACCGTGCGGGGCTGGCTCGAGGCGCTGCGCCCGGCGTTCGCAGAGGACCTGCCCGCCGACGACGTTCGGTTCCTGCTCGAGCGGCTCCTGTACTTCCTGAGCGCCTGCGAGCGGCGTCGAACGGAGGAGTTCGACGACGTCTCGTGGTGGGAGTTCATCGACGCCGAGAACCGCTCGCAGGCGCTTCGCGACCGCCTCGCCTTCGCGACGCAGTCGCTCGTCGCGCTGCGCCCGCAGGTCGGCAGCGCCAGGACGATCGGCACGATCTACCTGCAGTTGCTGTTCGGCCAACTCGATCCGACCCGCCCTACGGAACGAATCCTGAACGCGCCGACTAGCACGGCCTGGATCGATCCGTGGGTGCGCCACCTCGAGTCCCTCGGCGTCGAATTTCGGCCGAACGCGCCGATCCGGCGACTCGAGTTCGACGGTCGTCGCGTCACCGGTGCCGTCGTCGGCTCCGAGCGCGACCCCGATGGCCCGTCCCCCGAGCGGATCGAGGCCGACGACTACGTCCTCGCCGTCCCCGTCGACGTCGCTCCCCGGTTGCTCACCCCCGAACTGACCCGAGCCGCGCCCGCGCTCGGTCGGATCGAGCGCCTCGACACCGCCTGGATGAACGGGATCCAGTTCTATCTGACCGAAGACGTCGCGCTGTCGCGGGGCCACCAGGTCTACGCCGATGCCCCGTGGGCGCTGACGTCGATCTCGCAGCGCCAGTTCTGGTCGGACTCGGACTATAATCTCGCGGACCGCGACGACGAGGTCGCGGGCGTCCTCTCAGTGATCGTCTCCGACTGGGTGACGCCGGGAATCCTGCACGAGAAGCCGGCCAGACGGTGCAGCCGCGAGGAGATCGCCGCGGAGGTCTGGGAACAGCTGAAAACCCACCTGAACGGCCCCGACGAGCGGCTGCGAGACGAGATGCTCGTCGACTGGTTCCTCGATCCGGCGATCGTCGAGGCCGGCGTTGCGTCGGAGACGCAACGGGAAGACAGCGACGCCGTCGTCACCGGCGTCGAGAACCGCTCGCCGCTGTTGATCAACACCGTCGGCTCGCTGCGGAACCGACCGCCGGCCGACGTCGGCGTTTCGAACCTCGCGCTGGCCGGCGACTACGTCCGAACGAACGCCGATCTGGCCTCCATGGAATCGGCCAACGAGGCCGGCCGCCGCGCGGCCAACGCCGTTCTCGAGCGTCGCGGCGTCCGCGCGTCGCCGGCGCGGATCTGGGACCTCGAGGAACCCGTCGTGTTCGACCCGCTCAAACGGGAGGATCGGGTTCGCTACCGGCTCGGGCTCCCTCACCCCGCGGAAGTGACGCAGTCGCTGCGGTCGGTCACGCGCGGGTTGGTCGGCGGTCGTTAACGCTGTGTTCGTCTCTGCGTTAGCGGCTATCACCGACGAGATCCGCGTCCGTCGGCCCCTGCCCGTCGAACTCGCGGACGTACTCGTCGAGCGTCGACGGCTCCGACGCGCCCGGGAGTTCGGTCGTCGCCGTGGTCGACTCGGCGTCGACGTCCAGTCGATCGCAGACGAGATCCGCGGTCGCCTCGGCCATCCGGCGGTAGGTCGTCAGCTTCCCGCCGACGATGCTGGCGAAGTTCTCGACGCCGTCGGAACCCAGCGCCGATGAGGACGTCCGCTCGCTCCCGTCAGCAGCGTGGTCGAGCAGGTGAAAGCCCCGCGAGATTCCGCGCCCGCCTCGAGCGGCCTCCTCGGGTTCGTACAGCGGCCGCACGCCCCACCACGTCCGAACCTGGTCTGCCTCGGCGACGGCCGGGAGGACCGTCGCGCACTCCTCGATCGTTCGCTCGACTTCCCAGTCGGCCCGCTCGTAGTCGTCCGGATCGTCGATCGGGACGCTCGTCGTTCCCAGCACGGCCTCGTCGTCGTGGGGGACGACGATGTCGCCGTCGGCGGGATCACGGCAGCGGTTGAGGACGGGCTCGAGGCCGTCGTACTCGACCGAGACCATGACGCCACGCGTCGGCCGCATCGGAACGGTGACGCCGGCCATCGCCGCGATTCGGCCGGCGTGGGCGCCCGTCGCGTTCACGACGTACGTCGGCTCGAGGGTCCGCTCGGCGTCGCCGCCGAGCGAGACCGACGCGATGCGACCGTCGTCGACGGTCATGTCGGTGACGGGCGCGTGCGGCAGGATGTCGGCGCCGCGGTCCCGAGCGGCCGCCGCGTTGGCCGCGACCAGCCGCGACGGGACGACGACCCCGTCGGGAACCCACATCGCGCGTTCGACCTCGTCGCTGAGGCCCGGAGTCGCGTCTCGAGCCGTCTCGCCGTCGATCACGTCGACCGGAATCCCCACGTCCTCGCAGGCCGCGCGCTTCTCCTCGAAGTAGTCCGGATCGTCCTCGGCCAACTGGACGAACAGCCCGCGGGTCTCGCGGACGGCGGCGCCGCCGATATCGCGGAGGATGCGGTTCTCCTCGAGGCACTCGCGGGCGCCCTCGGGATCGCTCTCGGCGTACCGGGCGCCGCTGTGCAGCAGGCCGTGGGAGCGCCCGGAGGCGCCCGCCGAGAGCCCGCCGCGTTCGGCCAGCGTCACGTCCACGCCTCGCAGTGCGAGGTCCCTGGCGAGTCCCGTGCCGGTCGCGCCGCCGCCGACGACGAGGACGTCCGGATGGGTCGGTCGACTGTTCATAGTCGGACCACGTGCTCGAGCGGGAGGTACCTTTCACCGTTCGGACGGCCGACGGAGCGGCGCGCGGCGTCGGGACGGAAAAAACGACGGTTGCTACGGACTGTAGTCGGGCGACTGGGCTTCGATCGTGTCGGCGACGTTGTCGAGTTCCTCACCGATCGTCGCGATCAGGTCGTCCAACGTCGCGATCCCGGTTAGGTTGCCGTCGTCGTCAACGATGGGGAACCGACGGACGTTGTGCTCCGCGATCGCCTCCGAGATCGCCAACGGATCGTCGTCCGCGTGAATCGTCGCCGGATCCTCCGCCATGATCTCCTCGACCGAGAGGGAGCCGACGTCGTCGTGATCGTGGATCGCGAGCGCGGCGTCGCGGTCGGTGAGCATCCCGACCGGCTCGTCGCCCTCGGTGACGACGAGCGCGCCGACGTTTTCGTCCTCGAGCGTCTGCGTGGCCTCCTCGAGGTCGCTATCGGGACTGGTCGTGACGACGTTTTCGGGGCCGAGTTTGCCGATTGACATGATCCATCGAAACCGTCGACGGGAGCGGTATTCAAGATAGAGCCTTCGAGTGAACGCAGGAGTGGGAGCCCGGTGAGCGGCGAACGGAAGAGTCGGAACCCGCGTTCGACAACGTCGGAGACGGGACGGGACGGTACTGCCGATCGTTCGGCTTCGGGTCTCCGAATCGGCTCCGGGACCGCGCCGTTGCTATCGTGCTATTTCGGAGGCAGCTGCGCTTGGTTGCACCAGAACGATTCGGTGGCCGACACGAGCGCGTCGAACTCGCCCGTCGCTTCGAGACACGCGTTCGCACCGCGTTCGTAGTACAGGCCGCAGGTCGCGTCGGTACCGCCGTCCACGACGACGAGCACGGGGACGGGCGCGAATCGTCGTTCGCGCTCGATCGCCTCGAGCAATTCGACCGCGTCCGACCGCGGGAGGTATATCAGCACGATGTCGGGGAACGGTACGGACGCGTCCTCGTCGCGCCGGAGCGCGTCGAGCGCTGCATCGGTGGTGAGAACCGTGTGCGGCGTCGCCGCCACGGCCGGTTCCTCGAACGCAGCGCTCAGCGGACGGGCTTCGTCGCGACTGTCCGCAACGAGTAAGATCTCCAGAAGATCGTTGCGTTCGACCGACACTTGATTCATACGCCGAACGACAGCGATTAGTCCTTTTATTATAGACCCCTACAACGCACGTAACGCGGGCTTTCGGACGCTCGAACCGTCGCATAGTCGCTTCGCGATCGGGAGCGGTAGGCGCCGTTTACGCTCAGTCGTACGGAACGAAGGCCGCGACGGTGCGGCCACACGTCGCGTCTCTACGAATCTTCCGGACTTTCGCCCATCGATCTCCTCGCTCTTCGATGACGCGGATCGGATTTACCCGGCCCGCACGGTAGTTGCGATAACTGAAACGGTGCTCCTCGTCGCGTTCGGAAGAAGAAATCGACCGGCGCCTCGATTCCAGTCAGCGATACCGCGGATGCGGCCTGTCCGTGGGTCCGTCGCACCGGTACGGGCCCGGGTTGGAATCGATCGGTAACGCCTCCGCCGACTGGCGCTCGGACACGAGCGTCGCTTGTAGCGTCGAATGAATACGGAACAGGCTTTCACGCGAATCGCGGTATCGGTACCGTCGATGTGCTAGTCTGCGGGCGCGATCGCGGCGTGAAACTCGTCGAGCGTCGCGGCGAGCTCGTCGCGCCAGTCCCCGTCGGCGGCCGGGATATAGCGGACGACGATCGGCCGACCGATCTCCCGTTCCTCGGTCGATGGTACCGTGACCGCCTCGGTCCACTGCGTCCCCTGCCAGATTTGGGTAACCTCGACGCGACCGTGGGTTGCGTGAGCATAGACCCCACCACGTTCGATAGCGCGACCAGACGGGGTGGCGTGGTCGGTTTCGCTCATTACGGATTGCTACTCCCTACCACGTTTTCAGCGGTCTGCTTGCGATATCGGCGAGCGGTGCGGCCTCGAGTACGGGTCCGTCGATCGACGCGCCGAGTCACTGCAGCGGACCGGTTCCGGAGAACGTTAGTCGCCGGCAGCGGCCTTCTCGCCGAACTTCTCCCGCACTTTCTCGACCTTCGGGGCCGCGTGCATCGAACAGTAGGCGTCGTTGGGGTTCTTCTCGAAGTAGTCCTGGTGGTACTCCTCGGCCTCGTAGAACGTGTCCAGGGGCTCGATCTCGGTGACGATTCCGTCGTAGAGCCCCTCGTTCTCGAGTTCCGCGGCGAACGTCTCTGCGGTCTCGAGCTGGTCGTCGTCGTGGGCGTAGATCGCCGACCGGTACTGGCTGCCGACGTCCGGGCCCTCCCGATCCTTCGTCGTCGGGTCGTGGATCGTAAAGAAGACTTCGAGCAGGTCCGCGTAGGCGATCGCGTCGGGGTCGTACTCGATCTGGACCACTTCCGCGTGGCCCGTCTTTCCGGAACAGACCGCCTTGTACGTCGGATCCTCGGTGTGTCCGCCGGCGTAGCCGGAGGTGACCGACCGAACCCCCTCGAGTTCCTTAAATGCCGCTTCGACACACCAGAAACACCCGCCGCCGAACGTGGCTCGTTCCATGCATTCGAGTAGGTCGTGCTCGAGGAAAGATGTGACGGGTCCGGACTCGACGGTCGCGTTCGGTCGCGCCCACGGACCGAGACTACCGCGGTGCCAAGGGATTTCACCGGGGCCGATGAACCCCGGCGTATGTCCTGGCAGACCGTCGAAATCGAGTGGGACGGAGACGTCGCAACGATAACCGTCGATCGACCCGAGGCGCTCAACGCCCTGAACGTCGAGACTCTCGAGGCGATGGGCGAGGCGCTCACCGAGGCGGCCGACGAGGACGCCCGCGCGCTCGTCCTGACCGGCGCCGGCGACGATGCGTTCATCGCCGGCGCGGATATCGGCTACATGCGGGATCTCTCGACCGCCGAAGCCCAGGAGTGGGGCGCCCTCGGTCACGACGTCGCCGACGCGCTCGCGGCGTTCCCGGCGCCCACGATCGCCGCGGTCAACGGCTACGCGTTCGGCGGCGGCTGCGAGATGGCCATCGCCTGCGACCTCCGCGTCGCCGGCGAGTCGGCCGTCATCGGTAACACGGAGATCGACCTCGGCATCATCCCGGGCTGGGGCGCGACCCAGCGACTGCCGGAACTCGTCGGCGACGAGACCGCCCGCCGCATGATCTTCCTCGGCGAGCGACTGGACGCCGATTCGGCCGCCGAGGCCGGGCTGTTCGGCGAAGTGGTGGCCGACGGCGCCCTCGAGGAGACCGTCGACGAGTTGGCCTCGCGGCTCGCCGCGAAGCCGGCCGTCGCGATGCGCGCCGCGAAACAGGCGCTCAACCAGCGCCACGAGGGGTCACAGACCAGCGGGCTCGAGTACGAGAAGCGAGCGTTCGCGAGCCTCTTCGGAACGCCGGACCAGCGCGAGGGGATGGCGGCGTTCGTGGAGGATCGCGAACCGGAGTTCGAGTAGTTCAGTCGGTTCGGCCGCGCCCGTTCGCCGCTGACTCTCTGTGACCGCGCGTTTCGTGCTCGCCGTGACCGCACTCGCCGCCCCGGTCGAGGCCGACGGCCAGTCCGTCGCGCGTCGGATCGGCCGCGCCGATCAGCTCGTCCGCGCCGACCTCGATGACCTGTACGTTGCCGAAGTCGTCGCTGGGGTCGTCCTCCCAGACCTGGCCGAATCGCTCGGTCGCCTCGCGGGCGCCGGCCGGCACCCCGTCTTCCCACATGATCGGCGGACAGTCGGTGGTGAAGACGGTCGGTTCGGAAAGCGCCGCGAGCGGCTCGAGGTCGTAGACGTAGCGGTGGAGCAGCGTCTGGGCGACCGAGGTGATGATTGTCCAGCCGCCCGGCGAGCCCACGGTGAACTCGGGGACGCCGTCGCGGAACGCGATGATGGGGCTCATGCTGCTCAGCGGCCGCTTCCACGGCTCGACCTGGTTCGGGCCGCCGGGTTCGGCGTCGAAGTCCGTCAACTCGTTGTTGAGCATGAAGCCGCGCCCGGGGACCATCATCCCCGAGCCCATGAGCTGTTCGATAGTCGAGGTGTAGGAGACGGCGTTGCCGTCCGCGTCGACGACGGAGAAGTGGGTCGTCGACCCGTACCCTTCCTCGGCGGCCGCGACTCCCCGCGATCCGTCGACGCCCGGCGGTACGCCGGGGTCGACGCACTCCTCGGCTCCGTAGTCCGCGAGCGTGTCGTCGACGCGCACCTGCGCGGCGCGCTCGGCGAGGTAGTCGTCGCTGAGCAGACCGTCGACCGGCGCGTCGACGAACTCGGGGTCGCCCATGTACTCGTTCCGGTCGGCCCAGGCCAGACTCGTCGCCTCGGCGAACAGGTGATACTTCTCCGGCGACCGGAGGTCGTACCGTTCGATCCCGAGTTGCTCGAGGACCCGCAGGATGTACGCGACGGTGGTCGGTCCCGAACTCGGCAGCGGCTGGCCAACGAGTTCGAGGTCGCGCCACGCCGCCCGGACCGGTTCGTCGAGCGTGACGTCGTAGGCGGCGAGGTCGTCGACGGTCATGCTGCCGCCGGCCCCCCGTACCGTTTCGGCGAGATCGGCGGCGATGGGCCCCTCGTAGAAGGCCGCGGCGCCGCCGCACTTGATCCGCTCGAGCGTATCCGCCAGATCGGGATTGACGTGTGTGTCGCCCGCCTCGAGCGGCCTCCCGGACGCATCGGAGTAGGCCTCCCGGGCCGCGTCGTTGAACTTCTCCCAGTTCTCCGCGATCTGTTCGGCGAAGACCGCGTCGACGGCGAACCCGTTGCGCGCGAGGTCGATCGCGGGACGGATCAGTCGCTGCCGCGGCCGCGAGCCGTGCAACTCCAGCGCCGTCTCCAGCCCCATCACGGTGCCGGGGACGCCCACGGCCTTCCCCAGTTGGATCCGCTCGTCGAACGGGATCGGCTCGCCGTTTTCGTCGAGGAACATGTCCGGGGTCGCGCCGTGAGGCGCCCGCTCGCGGCTGTCGACGACGGAGACCTCGTCCGCGTCCGCGTCGTAGACGACCATGAACCCGCCGCCGCCGATGCCCGATGCGTGGGGCTGGGTCACGGTCAGCACGTACTGGAGCGCGACGGCGGCGTCGACGGCGTTGCCGCCCTCCCGCAGGACGTTCGCGGCGACGCCGGAAGCGATCGGATCCACGCTCGAGACCATCCCGTCGGCCGCGGTCACCTGCCGGCCACACGCGAACTGGGGGCGGTCGCAGTCGACTCCCGGAACGCCGGCCCCGCTTCGGCCGTCGCCCGTCGCACCCGCGATGGCGCTCCCGCCGAGGACGCCGGCGGTCGCCCCGAGCGCGCCGAGGAACGCTCGACGGTCGACGCGCGAAGGTTCGGTTCGCCGCGCTGCTCTCCGTCCGGTCGCGTTCGGATCGGTGTCTCGTGTCATCTGTCGAATCGTCGTACGGGTCCCCAACGTGGCCGCCGAAAATATTTCCGGAAAACGTAATCGGATAATAAAATTGTTCGTATAATTGATTATTCGATCAGTTCTAAAACGTCGTCTAATACGCGAGACCCGACCGGACGAGTCCGTCGGCCTAGCGCCCCTCGACGCGCCAGATCAGCAAGGCGCCGTCGTCGAGTCGAGCGACCTCCTCGAGACTGAGCGACGGAAACGCCTCGACGAACCCCTCGCCGTCGGCCAGCGTCGGGGCGTCGCGGCCGCCGATGACTGTCGGGCCGACGAACGTCCGTAACTCGTCGACCAGTCCGGCCTCGAACAGCGAGAAGATGAGTTCGCCGCCGCCCTCGACCATGAGCCGCTCGAGGCCCTGTTCCTCGAGCGCCGCGAACGCCCGCAGGAGGTCGACGCGCTCGTCGCCGGCGGTCACGAGTTCCGCGCGGTCGGTCAGCGCCAGCCGCGCATCGACGGAGGCGGCCTCGCTGAGACAGACGTAGGTCGCCGCCGCGTCGTCCAGCACCGCGGCGTCGGTCGGGGTGCGCCCCCGCGAGTCGACGACGACGCGGGCCGGCTGTTTCGACTCGCCCCGCTCGAGGCGGTCCTCGCACAGCGACTCGTCTTTCACCGTCAGGTGCGGATCGTCGGCGAGAACGGTGCCGACGCCGACGACGACGGCGTCGCTGTCGGCTCGGAGTCGATCGACGCGCTCGAAGTCCGCTTCGCCGCTGATCGCGATCTGCTCGCGGCGCCGCGAGGAGAGTTTGCCGTCCGCGCTCGCGGCGGCGTTGACGACGACGTGCATGGGTCTCCTGCGTGGCCGTCCGTAAAGAAACACCGTGAACTGATCGCCGTAACCGCTCCGCTCGACCGCCATGCTATCGGTCGCGATTCCCGCCGTCGGTCGCGACCGTCGCCGTCGACCGGTTACTGAACTTCGATGTCGCCGTTCATCGTCGCTTGATGGGGCTCGCAGATGTACTGGGCCATCTCGCCGGTGACTTCGTCGATCGAGAGGGTCTGGGTCTCCCCTTGCTCCGACATGATTTCGGTCTCGTAGTCGTCGACGACCTCGTCGTTGTCGTCGAGAATCTGGATGTTGTGGCCGGCGCCGTCCAGGTTCTCCCACGTGATCTCGTAGCTCTCCCCCTCCTGCAGGGTGAGCGTCGGATTCTCCTCGTCGGCGATCTGATCGGGAGAGACGCCCAGCCAGGCCTGCGTTTCGCCGCCGAGCTGGATTTCGCCGGGTTCTATCGCCCCGCTGGCGCCGCCATCGCCGTCCTCCGACTCGTTCGTTTCGTTGCCGCCGTCAGTCTCGTTCCCGTCCGTCTCGTTGCCGCCGCTTTCCGATTCGTTCGTTTCGTTGCCGTCGCCGTCCGACTCGTTCGTCTCGTTGCCGTCTTCGGACTGGTTCGCGCCCTCCCCGCCGTTCTCCGACTGATCTTCCTCGCCCCCGTTTCCGCCGGGATCCCCACCGCAGCCGGCGAGAAGGGCTGCTACGGCCGCGCTGCCGCCGAGTCGAAGCACCGCCCGTCGTGATCGCGGTTCGGCCCGATTCATGAATCTCCCGTGGTGTACGTTAACGGGCTGCATAAGTCGCTCCCCGGACGGTGCCGGGCTGAACCGGCTCAGACGGCGAGTCCGACGTCGACGACGACCATCACGACGAAGCCGACGACGAACGTCAGCGTGGCTTCGTCGGCGTAGCCGTGGCCGTGGCTCGCGGGGATCATCTCCCGGAAGATGACCGCGAGCATCGTTCCGGCGGCGAAGCCGGCCGCCACCGGGAAGAGCCCGGTGACGACCGCGACCAGGGCGAAGCCGATCGCGGCCGCGATCGGTTCGGGGCCCGCGCCGGAGAGCGTCGTGTAGAGGATCGTCTTCGGCTTCGAGAGGCCGGTTTGACTCGCCGGGATCGCCATCGCGAAGCCGTCGGGAACGTTCTGAACGGCGATCGCGACCGCCAGCGCGATCCCGACGCTCTCGAGGCCGCCCGCGAAGGCGATGCCGATCGCCAGCCCCTCCGGGACGTTGTGGATGGTGATCGCGCTGCCGACGAGAATCGCCTGCCGGAGGTCGTCGTCCGGCGCGGGAACGACGTCCTCGTCGCGCGCGTCGGCGTCGTCGGCTCTTTCACCGGGCGGCAACGGCGGCGCGGCCTCGAGTTCCCTCTCCGATCCCGCGATCGGCGGATAGGTCCGGTTCGCTTCGCCCGTGATGAGCAGGTGAATGTGGGGAATGAGCCGGTTCGCGGCCAACAGGAAGACGCTGCCGAGGAGAACGCCGACGACGACCTCCCACAGCGAACCGAACTCGAGGCCGGGGACGACCAGCGCGAAGACGGCCGCGCCGAACATGATCCCTGCCGCGAGGCCGAGCGCGGCGTCGTAGAAGCGGTGGCTGATCCGTTCGGTCACGTACACCGGCAGTGCGCCGAGTCCGGTCGCCGCGCCGGCCAACGCTGCGATCATCACGACCTCTCCGAGCGTGCTCACGAGTGTCTCGATATCGCAGGTACTCTGGGAAAACGTTCACGATCGATGAAATTCGACGTCGCTCGAACCGAGCGGGAGCCGGTAGACGAGGTAGCCGATCAGCAGGACGAAGGCGAACGTGGGACGGTTTCGCCGAACAGGACGGCGGCGTACAGGGCTCGCGTCAGGATCTGGATGACGACGAGTCCGCCGACTCGAGCGCTGCGAACGCCCGCAGGCGGTCGACGCGCTCGAAGTCCGCTTCGCCGCTGATCGCGATCCGCTCGCGGCGCCGCGAGGAGAGTTCACCGCCCGCGCTCGCGGCGGCGGCGTCGACGACGTGCATACCGTCTCTCCGGAGGGGATCTCCGAGAAGAGACGGTGTTTCGCCGCCGCCGGTGACGGCCACGACCGGACGATTTGGCCGCGACGAGCGGCGAACCGATCGCGGGCGCGGTGAACTCGAACCTCGATTCCCGTTGGATATCGTGGTGACAATCGCCATCGCGTTTGTTATTTCCTGAAATCTCATCCGATAATATTATGTTCATTATGAATGAACAGTCATTCATGGCCCTACAGGAAAAACTGACTATGGCGAAGGGGATACTTACCACCCCCTTTATGAGACGTCAACTCCTGCTGTCCTCCGTTCTCGGTCCGATCCAGAAGCGGATCCGGGGAAACGACGGCGAGTACGTCATGGATGCGGACTGGGATAACCTGATTATCCTCGACGGCTGTCGATACGACCTGTTCACGCAGATCTATGCCAAGCACTCGTTGGACGGAGAGCTCTCCCGGTTTCAGTCCCGGGGCAGTTCGTCGCCGGAGTTCCTCTCCGAGAACTTCGAGGGGCGGTCCTACAACGACACCGTTTACGTCACCGCGAACCCCCACGAGAAACGAGTTCTCGACGACGCGTTTTACGATACGGACCGCGCCTGGATCGACGACTGGGACGACGAAGACGGGACCGTCCTCCCGGGGGTTCTTTCCGAACGCGCTCGGGCCGCTCACGACGCCTATCCGAACAAGCGGCTGATCGTCCACTTCATGCAGCCACACGTCCCGTTCATCGGCGAAACGCAACTCGACGTCGACAGCGAAATCACGAGCGGACTTCGGGATATGATGCTCGAAGATTCGATGGACGACGCGCCCGGATTCGTCTGGGAAGAGTTGCAAAACGGCGCGATCGAAGAGGGCGTCTTCTGGGAAGCCTATCGCGATAACCTGATTCGGGTGCTCGAGGAGGCCGTTCCGCTCGCCGAGGATCTCCCGGGGAAGACGGTGATCACGGCCGATCACGGAAACGCGCTCGGCGAGTGGGCGACGCCGTTCCCGGTCCCGGTTTACTTCCACCCGACGAACATCCGTATGCCGGAACTGAACACCGTCCCGTGGTTCGTTCCGCCCTATTCGGAGCGAAAACGGATCGTGCGATCGGGCGACGCTCCCGCGGAGACGATCGAGGAGCCTGCTGCAGCCGACGAGTCGGTCGAATCCGGCGAGAACGCTGTCGAAGACCGCCTCTCGGCGCTCGGCTACGTGGACTAATACTGCGGGACGGACTGACTTCGGAGTGACTGCCGTCCGGGAGTCTATCGACTACACTGCTCACCCACCTCCACTGCGTACCCGGCCGCGCTCGCGGTCCGGTTGAGCGACTGCGACCGCCTGCCGAAATCCGTTCGAACGCTTCACTTTCACCCCGTTGCGGGAACGCTTTTGAAGCCCCCGCACGAAAGGCAAGTGATGGAACTCGACGATCATGCCGAGGATCTCGCCTCCGACCTCGGTGTCGACAAAGAGGAGGTCAAATCCGACCTGCAGAACTTGGTGGAGTACAGCGTTCCCGTCGACGAGGCCAAACAGAGCCTGCGACGGAAGTACGGCGGCGGCTCGAGCGGCGGCGGCGCTCCCTCGAGCAAGGATATCGCCGAGATCACGCCCGAGGACGGCAACGTCACCGTGACTGGTGTCGTCCTGACGTCCGGCAAGCGATCGATCCGCTACCAGGGCTCGGACCACGTCATCGTCGAAGGTCGACTGGCCGACGAGACCGGCGCGATCGACTACACCGCCTGGGAGGACTTCGGACTCTCGGCCGGCGACACGATCACCGCGGGCAACGCGGGCGTCCGCGAGTGGGACGGCGAACCCGAACTCAACTTGGGCGAGAGCACCTCGCTGTCCTTCGAGGACGACTCGCTCGACATTCCCGCGGCCTACGCCGACGAGATCGGCGGCGACGCCCAGTTAGCCGATCTCCAGACCGGCGACCGCGCGGTGAACGTCGAGGTGGCCGTCGTCGAGTGCGAACGACGGACGATCGACGGCCGCGACGGCGAAACCGAGATCTTGAGCGGCGTCTTCGGCGACGAGAGCGGCCGCCTGCCGTTCACGAACTGGGATCCCGCACCCGAAATCGAGGACGGCGGTGCCGTCCGGATCGAGAACGCCTACGTCCAGGAGTTCCGTGGCGTTCCGGAAGTGAACGTCTCGGAGTTCTCGACGGTCACCGCCCTCGACCGCGAGATCGAGGTCGGGGCTGATTCGACGACGATGGACGTCGGCGAGGCCGTCCGAACCGGCGGCATCTACGACGTCGAACTCGTCGGCAACGCCATCGCGGTCCGCGACGGATCCGGGCTGATCCAGCGCTGCCCCGAGTGCTACCGGGTCATCCAGAAGGGCCAGTGTCGCACCCACGGCGACGTCGACGGGATCGACGACCTCCGCGTGAAGGCAATCTTAGACGACGGTACCGGCGCCGTCACCGTCGTCCTCGACGACGAACTCACCGAGGACGTCTACGGCGGGACGCTCGAGGATGCCCTCGAGCAGGCCCGTGAGGCGATGGACCAGGAAGTCGTCGCCGACACGATCCGCGAGCGCATCGTCGGGAAGGAGTACCGCGTGCGCGGCCACCTCTCGGTCGACGAGTACGGCGCGAACCTCGACGCCGAGAGCTTCGAGGAGAGCGCCGACGATCCGGAGGCGCGTGCCGCCGCCTTCCTCGAGGAGGTGAGCGCATGAGCGCGAACGGGAACGGCGAGGACGACGAGGAGATTCCGGGACGCGAAGTCGCCTACCGACTGTTCGCCGCGGAGTACGACGACGCGTCGTTCTCCTACGCCGAGAGCGACGAAGAACGGGCCCCCAACTACGTCATCTCGCCGACCGGCGCGCGGCTCAACCGCGTCTTCGCCGTCGGGACCCTCACCGAGATCACCGCGGTCAACGACGAGATGGTCCGGGCCCGCGTCGTCGATCCGACCGGCGCCTTCGTCGTCTACGCCGGTCAGTACCAGCCCGACGAACTCGCGACGCTCGAGCGACTCGAGCCGCCCGAATTCGTCGCGGTGACCGGGAAGGCCCGCACCTTCCAGCCCGACGACTCGGACCAGGTCTACACCTCGCTCCGCCCGGAGAGCATCGCGACGGTCGACGCCGACACCCGCGATCGCTGGGTCGTCAGCGCGGCCGAGCAGACCGTCGAGCGCGTCGGCACCTACGCCGCGGCCGCCGAAAGCGACGCGAGTGGAGACGCGCTGACCGATGCGCTCCTCGAGGCCGGCGTCGACAAGGGGCTGGCGGGGGGAATCCCGCTCGCACAGGACCACTACGGGACGACGCCGGCCTACCTCGCGGCCCTGCGCGACTGCGCCCTCGAGGCCGTCGAGGTCGTCGCGGGCGAGCGCGATCAGGTCGAAGCGTTCTCGCTTTCGCCCGAGGACTCGAGTCCCGACGCCGACGCCTCGTTCGCGTCGCTGGCCGACCTCGTCGACCTCGATCTCGAGGGTCTCGAGACGCCACCGGCGGTCGAAACTGAGTCCGATTCCGAGCCCGAACCGGAGCCGGCCGCGGCGACGGCCGGCACCGGTTCCGCCGCGGGGACGGCGACGAGCACCGACCGCGAGTCCTCGTCTGCCGACGTCGAGGTCGAATCCGACGAGGCGGACGCCGTCGAGGCGGAATCCGAGACCGAGACCGAGACCGAGACCGAAACCGAAACCGAACCGGAGCCGCCGACGGAATCGACTCCCGAAAGCGCCGACCCGGCCGCCGAGACGACCGAGGCGACGCCAACCGGAACGGGCGTGACCGACGCCGAGGCCGACGCGACGGCCGACGTCGCCGCCACCGACGAGCCGGCCGAAGCGGACGCCGGGTTCGACGAGACGGACCTCGACGAGTCCGAGACGACGGACGAAGCTACCGAGGCTGACGTCAACCTCGAGAGCGACACTGAGACGGGTGCCGACCTCGAGACTGATGCCGAGACCGACGACGAGGATCTCGGCGACTTCGACGTCGACGCCGACGACGTCGACGCCGACGACGTCGGCGACGGCGGGATGTACGAGATGGACGAAGAAGAGCGCGAACAGCTCGAAGCGGAGTTCGGCGCCGAGTTCACGACCGGTGCGGAGGTCGAGGAACCCGGCGAGGCCGACATCGACGTGCCCGAGCCCGACGACGAACCCGTCGACGAGTTCGAGACCGAAAGCGAGGCGGCCGCTGACGCCGCGGCGTCCGACGAAGCCGAAACCGAGTCGACCGACGACCTCGGCGCGCCGCCGTCGTCGGGACTCGAGGCCGACGCGGAAGCGGAACCCGACGAAGACGACGCGACCGCCGAATCCGCCGCGACGGAGCCCGCCGAGGACGCGGCCGACGACACCGAGGAGGAACCCGCGGACGTCGACCTCGAGGACTACGTCGTCGAAACGATGGAGGACATAGACGACGGCGACGGCGCCGACCGGACCGAACTCGTCGAGCGAGTCGCCGACGAGACCGGCGCCGACGAGAGCGAGGTCGAGGACGCGATCCAGGACGCCCTGATGGGCGGCCAGTGTTACGAGCCCGACGACGAGACGCTGAAGGCGATCTGATCGACGACTGATGTCCGACGCGCCTCGTTCCGACGCGCCTCGCGGTTCGACACTGCCCCGCGTCGAGCCCGTTCCCGGCGAACCGGCCGCGACCGCCACCGTCGGGACCGAGCGCGTCCTGCTCGTCGCCGACTACCACGCCGGCTACGAGGCCGGACTGCGCTACGAACGCGGCGTCGACGTCCCCAGCCGCGCCCCCGACCGCCGGGAGCGACTGCTGCGTTTGATCGAGCGCACCGACCCCGACCGCCTCGTCGTACTCGGCGATCTGATGCACTCGATCGGCGACCCGGGCGGCGCCGAGCGCGGCGAACTCGAGGTGCTCTTCGAGGCGTTCTCCCCCTCGCTCTCGGTGACGGTCGTGAAGGGCAACCACGACGGCGGGATCGAGGACTGGCTCACCCCCGAAAGCGAGCGCGAGGTCGCCGCCCTCGAGTTCGATCCCGAAGCCGTGACGGTCACGCCCGGCGCCGGCGTCGCGCTCGGTGGTGGCGCCGTCGGCGTCTGCCACGGCCACACGTGGCCCGCCCCCGAGGTGCTCGAGTGCGACGTCGTCTGTCTGGGCCACGAACACCCCTGCGTCCGCCTCGAGGACGAGGTCGGCGGCAGCCGCGTCGAACGGGCGTGGCTGCGTGGCCGCCTCGATCCCGACCCGTTCCGCGAGCGTCCCGAGTACGAGGGCGTCTCGTGGCTCGAGCGGGACGGCGAGACGCCGCCCCGGCCGCCGCGAATCGTGGTCGTGCCGGCGTTCAACGACCTCGTCGGCGGCACGTGGGTGAACCTGGCGAACCAGTCGTTTCTCTCGCCGTTCCTCCCCGCGGGGCTGGCCGACGGCGAGGCCTACTTGGTAGACGGGACGCGTCTCGGGCCGTACGACGCGGTTTGACCGTTCGCAGCGCCCGTCCATCGGTACCGACCCGACCGCCAGCGAATGTAAGCCGAATCGCCAACACGGGACCGCGCGAACGGGACGTATGCCCATGGAAACCTACCGGCTCGAGGTGCGGGAGATCGAGACCAACGGAATCGACGCCGACGTCTACGGCGCTGACGACGTGATCGAGGAGTCGACTCGAGTCGCCTACGCGGACCACGACCTCGAGCCCCCGGCCTCGCGGGACGAAGAGCCGTCCTACACGGAGGAGATCACGGCCGACGTGACGACGCTCGACCTGCAGTACGAGCGCGACGACGGCGGTTTCGAGTTCCGCCTGCTCGGCGATCGCGACGAGCTGACGCGAGTCAGGGTCGACGACGAGGAGTGGGACCTGAACTGAGGGGGTCGCGGCCGCGATCGGCGCCGACGATCGACCGTCGTCTCAGGACTGCCGGGTGGCCTCGGGGAAATTGAGCGTTCGGGCGACGACCTCGCCCAGCCGCTCGGCCAGCGGACTGCGGTCGATCGTCGCCGTCCGGTGGAACCACGCCTGAGCGAAACACGGGAGCGCGGCGGCGAGGCTCACGATACCGCTCACTGTCCAGGGTGTCCCACCGGTTACGAGCCACGCGACGCTTCCGACGCCGACGAGACAGCAGACCGCGCCGCTGGCGGCGTACGCTCGCCAGAGCCGCGGGGCTCGAGCCCGCTGCTCGTCGGTGTACGAGCGCGCCTCGGCAACGCAGAAGACGCCGCCGACCGCGAGAACGACCGCGAGGAAGCCGAAGAACACGCCGAGCATATCCGGCCGTTCTCTCCATACCACCATAACTGTTCGCCGGTGAACACGTTACGGCGTCGAAACCGGATGCCGTTTCGCGGGGCGGGGTGTCGCCGTTCTCACCAGCTGCTGCTCTCTCGTTGGACCGTCTCCGACTCGATGCGGTCCCCGTCGCGCCACTGGAAGTAGTGGTAGGTCGTGCCGGCGATCTCCTTGACCGTAACCGACGCTCGGTCCGGGACGCCCTCCGGGTACTCGAGGTCGTCGTCGATCTCCTCACCGGCGTCGTCGTCGTTGGGATCGCTCGGAGTCGAACCCGTCTCCGCTCGTTCGTCCGACTCGTCTGCGGCCGATTCCGTCCACGCCGCGAGATCCTCGAGGTAGGCGGCGATAGCGCGGAGGTCGTCGGCGTCTCGATCCTCGAGTCGCGCCAGCGCCTCCCCGGCGTCGCGGTCGAGATCGGACGGCGGCGTCGGGCGGTCGCGATCGTTCGTCATCGGGTCGTCTCGAAGGTGGGTCGACACCCGTAAAACTCCCGTCGGTTCAGACTCGTTGCCCGACCGATCGGGCTCCGCTGCAATACTCCCGGAGCGCCGCGGTCGTCAGTCGTCATGGTTGCTATCACCACCCATATTTTCCGCCCGACGAAATTGTATCGAACCCTGTACTGTACTCCTTTATCCGATATATACACAATCCACGTGTGGATTTATATACACGAACGGGGACTCCACTGCTGACAATGAGTTCACAGAAGCAGCGACCGGAGCCCCGGATCGAACCGATTCCCGAGGAGCTCGACTCCGCGCAGGCGAAACTCGTCTTCCTCTGTCTCGAGGCGACGGGCGGTGCCACGGTCGACGATCTGGGCGACCTGTTGGCGATGAAGAAACTCTCGATTCTGAGTCTTCTGAACGAACTCTCGAGCGAGAACCTGATCGAACGGCGCGGCGAGGAGTACGTCGTCGCGAACTGAGCGGGACGGGTAGCGGATCGTCGTTACGATCTCGATTTTGTGACGTCTGGTGGGGTCTTCGGTGGATCGCTGTCGAACCCAGCGCGGGTCAGTACTCGCGTTTTCACTCGCGATATCGGCAGCAGTAGACTCCATTACAGCCCGTCGATTACGGCGAGTATCGTAGATCCGAGTACGACTGCAGTTCCTGGAAACAGGATCATCAATACGGTTTCCGCCGGTGTGGAAGACACCAGATGGATGCCGAACAACCAGTAGCAGAGGGCGCCGAGAAACGCGAAAATCGGCGTACCGACATAGACGTACCACTTATTATTCCACGTTTCAGTCCCGAATAGCTTTGACTTCAACGAATTAGTCATACATGACAACTATTTATGATTAGTATATAGTTCCTACGTAGCGCTCGCCAAAAGCGGAGGAGGTACATAGCCGGCGCTCGAGACGGGTCTCTTCGCTCGAATCTACTACCGTCCTCGAGATCGCTCGGACGCCGACGACTGCAACAGCGACACGCGCTCGAAGCAACCCGAGAAAAGCAAGCGGAACGAAACCGAGGACCGACGGCGATCGTCAGTACTGCTCGAGGTAGCGGTCGAGTTCCCACTGGGAAACGTCGACGAGGTACTCCTCGAACTCCTGACTCTTGGCTTCGACGAACTTCGGCGCGACGTGCTCGCCGAGCGCGTTGTAGATGACTTCGTCCTCCTCGAGGGCCTCGACGGCCTCGCCGAGGTTCGACGGGAGCGTCTCGATGCCGTACTCCTCGCGCTTCTGTTCGTCGAACTCGTAGATGTTCTCCCGGACCGGGTCGGGACACTCGAGGTCCTGCTCGATGCCGTCGAGACCCGCGTGGATCATGACGGCGAAGGCGAGGTACGGGTTACAGGACGGGTCCGGCGAGCGCAGTTCGACGCGCGAGGCCGCCGGGACGCGGGCGGCCGGCTTGCGGACCAGGGCCGAGCGGTTACGATCCGACCAGGCGACGTAGACCGGCGCCTCGTAGCCCGGCACCAGGCGCTTGTAGCTGTTGACCGTCGGGTTCGCAACGGCCGTGATCGCCGGCGCGTGCTCTAAGATACCCGCGAGGTAGGAGTGGGCGGTGTCGGAGAGGTTGAACTCGTCGTCCTCGTCGTGGAACGCGTTCTCGCCGTCCTCGGTCATCAAGGACATGTGCGTGTGCATGCCCGAGCCGTTGATCTTCGGGATCGGCTTGGGCATGAACGTCGCGTGGAGGTCGTGTTCGGCGGCGATCGCGCGGACGACGGTGCGGAACGTGGCGACGTTGTCCGCGGTCGCGAGCGCGTCGTCGTACTCGAAGTTGATCTCGTACTGGCCGCGAGCGACCTCGTGGTGGCTGGCTTCGATCTCGAAGCCCATGTCCTCGAGACCGTAGATGATGTCCCGGCGGACGTCGCTCGCGAGGTCTTTCGGCGCGAGGTCGAAGTAGCCGCCGTAGTCGGCGGTCTCGGTCGTCGCGCGACCCTCTTCGTCCTCCTCGAACATGAAGAACTCCGGCTCGGGCGCGAAGTTGACCTCGTAGCCCATGTCGTTGGCGCGCTCGATGGCCCCTTTGAGGACGTTGCGCGGGTCGCCCTCGAAGGGCTCGCCCGTCGAGGTGTTGTAGACGTCACAGATCATCCGGGCGGAGGCCCCGTCCTCGCGCTGTCTCCAGGGGAGGACGGCGAACGTGTCCGGATCGGGAACCAGACGCATGTCCGATTCCTGAATGCGGACGAAGCCCTCGATCGAGGAGCCGTCGAAGTAGATCCCCTCGGTGAAGGCCTTCTCGGCCTGGCGGGCCGGCACGGAGACGTTCTTTACCGTCCCCAGGATGTCGGTAAACTGCAGTCGAAGGAAGTCGATATCCTGTTCTTCGATCTCGTCCAGTACCTCCTCTTCCGCGGACGTGAGATTTCCGCTTGTCATCTTCTACTCGAGTATGCCATTGGATTCTACTACTAAAGTTCTACTGATGTTGGCGAATACTCCTATAGTGAGATAAACTTGGACATGTGTTGTTTAGAAAAGGGTGTATGAGGGGTTGGAACTAACAACGACTGAAAAACGTCGGGGAAAACTGAATAGTCGTGTAGCGGTTACTGATCGACCGTTACGAACGGCGCGGAGACCGACACTGATCGGGACGCCCATCAGTCACCCATCGGGACGTCAGTCGCGACCGAACCCGACCAGCAGAGGCGACCGCGACTCGCGGCGAGAGCGACCGAGTTCGGCCGGTGCCGTCAGCGTCGCAGTCGGTCGCTCGAGGGAACCGACACGGCCGCGACGCCGGTCAGTCCGACGTCGATGGTCGCTCGCCAGATCTGGATCGTGGTTCGAACCGTTCGCTGCCACGTCGCGGTCGGTCGAGCGATCGATCGATCGGCCGTCGCGTCGTCGGGAAGCGGCCGCTTCGTGAGCGTCGTCTCGCAGACGGGGCAGACGTATTCGACGTGTCGGTCCCGCGTCCGGCGAACCCAGTCGCCGTCGACCGGGTTCGCGTGGTCGCACTCCCAGCAAAAGAGGGTCGATTTCCGGGGTACTGACGGATTCTCGTCGGTAGTTGCGGGCCGAGTCATCGACCGGACCGACGGGATCGGCGCGTAAAGCCATCGGCTACGGTTCGGATCGTCCACGCGAGTCGTCGCCCGTATACGAACGATTTCGTCCGAAACGGTGCGATCCCCCGGTTCGAAAACCGGCCGCGTCGGCGGCGGCTTCGGAGCGGTCGCGAGGACCGCCGACGGTCGTCGGGGCGATCGACTCGAGGCCGCGCTCCGGTAACGCTTCAAACGAATTCATCCGAGTAGATCGCCGGCGAGTCCGTTCATCGCACGGGAGCTCTCCGCCGACGGCGAGTCCGGTCGCCGTCGCGGACCGCCTCGCTCACGCTGTGGCGGACGTCGTCCCGGTTCGGCTCACGCGAACCCCCAGCGTCCGCCGACGGTACCGATTTCAGCGCGAAGCCGATAGGGATAGTATGGACGACCCGACAAAACCGACGCACCTCGAGACCGGCGACGAGCTCGACGCCTTCCTCGAGCGCCACGACGTCGCCCTCGTCGAGTTCTACACCAGCGGCTGCACGATGTGTCAGGCGATGGAACCGGTTCTGGGCAACGTCGCCCGAGCGACCGGCGTCCCGGTCGCGCTGATCAACCCCGGGGACGATATCGGACTCGTCGAGCGGTTCGAGATCCGCTCGGTGCCGACGCTGATCCTGTTTTCCGACGGCGAGGAGATCGACCGTCGCGCTGAGGGGTTCGTCGGCGCCGACGACGTCGTCGCGATGCTCGAAGCCGACGTTCCCGAGGCCGTCGACGCGGCGTAGGTCCGGCTTCCGCGAGGGCGTTCGAGCGTCGCCGCGCCGTCGCGCCGGCCGTCAGCCGCGAGTCACTCGTCCTCGGACTCGAGTGCTGTCGGATCGACCTCGCCTTCCAGGTACCGCTCTCCTAACTCCGTGATGTCGTACATGCCGATTGCCTGTTTCACCAGCAGGCCGCGCTTGCTGAGCTCTCGACAGCGGTACGCGGCGTGGGGCGCGCGACAGACGTCCTCCGTTTCGATGTGGTCGGGATCGAAAATGTAGCTCTCCCGCATCAACTCGAGGATCTCGTCGTCGACGGGGTCCATCCACTCGGCGGGGACGTCCGGTTCCGATTCCGCTTCTCCCTCTGCGTCGGCTTCTTCGGCCCCGTCGTTCGCGTCCGGGGCGTTCTCGTCCGGTTCCTCGTCACCGTCGTTCGCGTGCGGATCGGTCATGCTGATTCTCCCCGTGAATACGGTCGCGTCGGCCGGAAAAACGCAGTCGGGCTACAAGATACTGTTGCATCGCACCGTCGCGCTCGGGACCTGAGACCGCCGAGTTACGTCCGCGACTCGGGGGCGGCGTAGTCCACGTGGACGTTCGGGACGGCGGCCGGGGACAGACCCGTGATCCGGCGGTCGACGAGCGTCACGTCCGCGAGGTCGCCGGTGAACCGGAACCGGAGCGTCCCGGATTCGATCGTCCCCTCGAGGGTCGACCCCGAGAGGACCGTCGCCGACTCGCTCTCGTCGTCGATCAGTTCGATCGTCCCGTCGACCGTAATCTCGAAACTCGAGGGGGTACCGTGCCCGATGATCGTCAGCGTGTTCGCCGACGAGTCGGCGTCCCGCGTGGTCGCGGCGATCGTGGCGGTCGCCGATTCGGCCGTCGCCGCCGCGGGCGTTCGATCGGCGAGATCGACGGCGACCGACCGATCGTCGTCCGTCTGCGCATCGTGGGTCGCGTACTGCCGTTCCATATACCGGATGATGTCGAGTATACAAGCATAAACCTTCTCACCTAACTATCGATATGATTTGATGAAATACGAGCTTTCATTTCCGTTTTAATCACTACTTTCATCTCTCGGTGATGGTTCTGGAGTTTGATTCGACGACTAATCGCGAAACACTTATACCCGAATCGAAAGAAGCACCGACAACCGAATTCTATGTCACTCTCTCGCCTGCTCTCCGGTCTCTTTACCGGATCGGAGCCCAACACCGAGTCACCAGCGACGACACAGCACAGTGGCGAGAGCGAGCCGTCGTCGACGGTCATCTACGAGTGTCGCACCTGCGGAACGACCGTCTCGGCGGACACGGTCAGGTGTCCGGCGTGTGAGGACGACGATATCGTTCGTTACTCGATCGACTGATCGGGCGTCTCGACCTCGGTCCTCGCGCCGCTGTACTCGTATCTGGTCGTCTCGAGCGATTCGTTTTCGTCGAAGTCGAGGTAGATCGCGAACCCGAGTGCGATCAGGCCGACCAGGACGGCCACGAACGAGCCGATCGCACCGGTGTACCCGTCCTTTCCGCGAAGGGTTCGGACGATCGAGTTGCCGAGTCCGGCGCTGCCGCCGAGGAGTCCGGTGGCGCCGGCGCCGTAGAGGACGACGGCGGGATGGAACTTCTCGACCACGTAGCGGGTCTTCAGCCGCCAGATGAAGCTCCGGAGCAACAGCAGGGAGACGAACCGCACGAACGGGACGTAGCGGATGCTGCTGTTTTCCTCGCCGTAGACCGCCGACATCGAGACGTCCGCGACGCGACACTCGTTGACGTTGAGGTGCGTCAGCAGGTGATTGAGGAAGCCGTACCGATCGGTGATCGCCTCGAGGTCGAGCCGTTCGATCGTCTCCCGCGAGATGGCGGTGTAGCCGTTCTGCGGGTCGCCGATGGTCCAGTACCCCGAGGCGAACTTCGAGAGGCCGGTGAGCAGGGCGTTGCCGAAGAACCGGAACGTCGACATTCCCTCGCGGTCCTCGGGGTGGAGCAGCCGGTTGCCCTTCGCGTAGTCGGCCTCGCCCTCGACGACCGGATCGATGATCCGATCGAGGATCGCGGGGTCCATCTGGCCGTCCCCGTTCATCACGGCGACGACGTCCATCTCGTCGTCGGCGGCGTGTTTGTACCCCGTCTTGACCGCCGCGCCGTAGCCGCGGTTCTCCTCGTGGCGGATCGGCACGACCCGCCGCGAGTCGCCGCCGTCGGCCAGCGCGAGCGCCGGCTCGGGCTCGGCGTCCTCGTTGATCCGCGCGGCGACGCGCCTGATCTCCCGCCAGCTGCCGTCCGGCGAGGCGTCGTCGATGGCGTAGATCCGGTCGACGAAGTCCGGAACCGTCTCGATGACGGTCCCGACGAACGACTCCTCGTCGTAGGCCGTGACGACGACGCCGATTCGTTTGCCCTTATACATCGTCTGCCCCGGGGTTCTCGAGGGTGCCGTCGGTCTCCGTCGGTCGTTCGTCGGTGCCGCCGTCGGCGGTCAGCGAGCGTTCGTCCGCCGCGATCGCGTCCGCTCCGCCGTCGCCTCGCGGCGGCCGTCCGTCCGCCGTTCCGCCGAGGGTGTACCGCCGGTGTGGCGTTCCCGAGAGGTCGACCGCGTCCCGGCCGTCGACGACGACCATCGGCTCGAGGTCGGCCCACGGAATCGCCTCGAACTCGGCGTGGGGCGTCACGACGATCGCGGCGTCGAACGACTCGTCCGCGAGGTCGTCGACGTCGACCGCTCGAGCGCCGTAGTCGGCGGGATCGACCAGCGGATCGACCCCGGCGACGTCCGCGCCGGCGTCCCGCAGCGCGTCGATCACGCCGATCGCCGGCGACGCGCGCGTCTCCTCGACGCCGGCCCGGTAGGTGATCCCCAGCACGACCACGGACGCGTCCGCGAGGTCGTCGCCGGTCGCCTCGAGCTCCCGCTCGAGTCTGTCGACGGTGACGGCCGGCATCTCGTCGTTGAGCCGGCGGGCCGTCCGCGTCAGGTCCATCGGTTCCTCGGCCTGGGAGAGCAGGAAGTGCGGGTAGAAGGGGATGCAGTGGCCCCCGACGCCCGGACCGGGATCGTGGAGCTGGCACATCGGCAGATCGTTCGCCGTCCCGATCGCCTCGCGGACCGAGATGCCGAGCTCGTCTGCCAGCCGTCCCAGTTCGTTGGCCAGCCCGATGTTGACGTCGCGGTAGACGCCCTCGAACACCTTGACGGCCTCTGCGGTCGTCGCGTCCGAGACCGGGTGGACCTCGTTGCTCGAGAGCTCGTCGTAGACGACCGAGGCGGCGCGGGTGCTCTCGTCGTCGATCCCGCCGACGACCTTGGGGTACGCACCGCGGATGTCTTCCAGCGCGCGACCGCTGGACGTCCGCTCCGGACAGAACGCCAGCCCGAACTCGTCGTCCTCGAGACCGCTCTCCTGTTCGAGGTGCGGCCGAATGACGTCTCGACAGCTCGTCGGCGGCAGCGTCGACTCGGCGATGACCAGATCGCCCGGCGCTAGTCCGGCGGCGATATCGTCGACGACCGACTCGACGGTCGCCAGGTTCGGATCGTCGTCGTCGTCCAGCAGCGTCGGGACGATGATCACGTGGATCCGCGCGTTCGCGGCCGCCTCGGGGCCCTCGGTCGTCGCCTCGAGCCGACCGGCGTCGACCTGTTCGGCGACGAGCTCGTCCAGTCCGGGCTCGCCGACGACGTGGTTCTCGCCGTCGTTGATTCGGTCGACGACGTCGGGATCGATGTCGACGCCCGTGACGGCGCCCGTCGTTTCGGCGTAGACGCCCGCCAGCGGCAGCCCCATCTTCCCGAGGCCGTAGACGGCGACCGGAATCTCGCCGTCGGTGAGCAGGTCGCGTTGGCGCTCCGGGTCGACGGTCGAGTCGTAGAGCCCGACGTCGGTCTCGTCGCCGACCATCAGGCCTCCACCTCCCGTTTCTCGGTCTCCTCGGTAACCAGCGAGTCGATCGTCTGGACCATCTCGAGGGCCCGGATGCCGTCTTCGGCGGTGACGACCGGCTCGGAGCCGTTCCGGGCGGCCTCGACGAACGACTCGAGTTCGTGTCGCAGCGGCTCGCCGTTGTCGACGCGGGGTCGTTCGACCACGCTCTCGTGGCGGTACCGCCGTTTTCCGTCGTCGGTGAGGTACTCCGGATAGGAGTCGCGGTGGATCAGCACCGACTGCTCCAGATAGTCGACCTCGACCAGACACTCGCGGGCGGTGACGGTCAGCGTCCGGACTTTCTTCTGCGTGACGCGACTGGCCGTCAGGGAGGCGACGACGTCGTCGAACTCGAGCGTCGCCGTCGCGTACTGGCCGCTCTCGGTTCCCGTCGCGGTCACCGAATCCGGCCGGTCCTCGAGCAGCGAGGCGACGATGTCGAGATCGTGGACCATCAGGTCGAAGACGACGTTGCCCAGCGCGGTCCGATCGAGCGGCGGGCCGAGTCGTTCGGCCTCGACGCTGATGACGTCGAGGTCCTCGACCAGGTCCGTCACCGTCTGGACGGCCGGGTTGAACCGCTCGATGTGGCCGACCTGCAGGACGAGACCACGTTCCTCGGCCAGTTCGGCCAGAGCGCGGCCCTGTTCGGTCGTCTCGGCGATCGGCTTTTCGACCAGGACGTGGACGTCGGCGTTCAGACAGTCCGAGACGACGTCGTAGTGAGCCCGCGTCGGAACGGCGACCGTGACGACGTCACAGCGCTCGAGGACGGTCTCGAACGCGACGGCGTCGGTGGCGTACGCGTCGGCGACTCGCCGCGCGACCTCCTCGTCGTGGTCGGCCACGCAGGCGAGTTCGACGTCTTGGAGTTCGCTGTACACGCGCGCGTGGTTCTCGCCCATGGAGCCGACGCCGATGACGCCGGCCCGAATCGGTCGTGAAGGTGTTTCGTTCATTGGGAGTGGAAGTGGTCGGTCACTGCTTCGACGACGGTTCGCCGATCGCGCTCCGAGAGGGTCGGATGCACCGGCAGCGAGAGCACGGTCTCGGCCGCCCGCTCGGCCTCGGGAAGCGACGCCGCGGCCGTGCTCACCGTCTCGTAGGCCGGCTGGCGGTGGATCGGCGTCCCGTAGTAGACGCCGGTGTCGACGCCCCGCTCGTCGAGGGTCGCCGCCAGCTCGTCGCGCTCGTCGGTCCGGATCGTGTACTGGTGGTAGACGTGCCGGTAGCCGTCCGGCTCCGTCGGCGTCTCGACCGGCAGCTCGGCCAGCTGCTCGTCGTAGTAGGCGGCGTTTTCCCGTCGAGCCCGGTTGAAATCGGGCAGCCGCTCGAGTTGCTCGCGGCCGATGGCGGCGGCGAGGCTCGTCATGCGGTAGTTGTGCCCGAGGTCGACGTGCTCGTAGCTGCCGCCCTCGCCGACGTCCCGGCCGTGGTTGACGAAGCTCGCGGCTCGGTCGGCGAGGTCGTCGCGATCGGTCGTGATCACCCCGCCCTCGCCGGTCGTCATGTTCTTCGTCGGATAGAACGAGAAGCAGGCCGCGTCGCCGAACGAACCGACGCGCTCGCGGTCGATTTCCGCGCCGTGGGCCTGGCAGGCGTCCTCGAGCACGAACAGGTCGCGCTCGTCGGCGATCTCGCACAGCCGTTTCATGTCGGCCGCCAGCCCGTAGAGGTGGACCGGCAGCAGGCCGACGACGTCGTCACGCTCCTCGAGGATCCGCTCGACGGCGTCCGGATCGAGCGTGTACGTCTCCGGATCGATGTCGGCGAAGACGGGTCGGGCGCCGGCGAGTCTGATCGCGTTCGCGCTCGCGACGAAGGAAAACGGCGACGTGAGCACCGCGTCGCCCTCCTCGAGGCCCAGCGCCTCGAGGGCCGCGTGCAGGGCGGTCGTCCCGTTGGAGGTCGCGACGGCCCGGTCGGTGCCGCAGTAGGCGGCGTACTCGTCCTCGAAGGCTCTGACTTCCGGCCCGTCGGCGAGCATGCCGCTCTCGAGGATCGATTCGACTCGCTCGACGGCGTCGTCGCTGAGCGTCGGGTTCGCGATCGAGACGGAGTCGCTGGTCTCGGCGCCCTCGTCGCTCGGTTCGGACGCCGACGCGTCGGTCTCGCTCTCAGTTTCGGCCTCGGCGACGCCGCCGTCGGTCTCGGCGACCGTCTCGGTTCCGGGCTCGCGCCCGCTGTCGATGTCGCTGTTGGAATCGGTCATGCGATCTGGTTTGCTCCCTCGAGCGGTTCGGGCAACGCTTGCACCGTCGCCGGCGTGCCGACGGCGAGCGTGTCCGGCGGGACGTCCTCGGTGACGACCGACCCGGCGGCGACGAAGGCGTTCTCGCCGACGGTGACGCCGGGCAACAGCGTCGCGTTCGCGCCGATCGATGCGCCGTCCTCGATCGTCGGCCCCTCGAGGCCGTTGTCCGTCCTGATCGGGTACTCGTCGTTCGTCAGGGCCGCGCTCGGCCCGATGAAGACGTTATCCCCGATCGTCGTCTCGGTCGGAATGTAGACGTTCGTCTGGAGGCTGACGTGGGAGCCGATCGTCGTCTGGCCGTCGATGACCGTCTTGGTGCCGACGAGGACGTCGTCGCCCATCGTCGTCCCTTCTCGGACCAGGACGTCGTGGCCGGTCGTGAACTCGTCGCCGATCGTCACGTCGCCGTAGACGATCGAGCCGGCCCTGATCGTCGCGCCGTCGCCGACTCGCGTCGGTTCGTCGAACTCGCCGTATCCGACCGTCGCATCGTCGTCGACCGTGCAATCCTCGCCGTGGACGAACTCGCTCACGGCGTCTCACCTCCGGAGCTGTCCCTCGAGACCGTGCCAGGGGTGCGGAACTGTCGTGTTGGATGATACATGAGTACTCGATACCCGCGTGGGCAATCGTGCTGATACAGCCGGTAACACGGCTTTGTTATCCCCGCCCTGAGGCTGCCGTAGTCACGAACTATACACGCGAGGACTGCCGACCTGGTGAAATTACCGCGATACAGGCGATTCCGAGTACGCTCAGCCGATCCGAACTGTTATTCCTCGAAAAATGTCGGATTAGACGTCAGTCACGGCCGGAAACTGGTATAAATCCCTTTCGTACGGGTAGCCGAGTGATAGTAAAGTGCCAATCCCTGGCATTCAGTGACGTGAGGTATCCGAATAGCCCCGGAGACCGGATTCAGAAACCGGTTTGGGAACGCGAGGACGCCTATGTCTGAACACGAACTGACACAGGCCGAACTGTTCGACGTCTTCAGCAACGCTCGGCGGCGACGGACCGTCCAGTATCTCAAGCGGCAGGGCGGCGCCTGCGATCTCGCTCCGCTCGTCGAACAGGTCGCTGCCTGGGAAAACGACGTCGACCCGGACGAGGTAACGCGCACGCAGCGTCGGCGGGTGTACATCTCCCTCTACCAGACCCACCTGCCGATGCTCGAAGAACACGGGATCGTCGACTGGGATCCCGACGATCACACCATCGACCTCCTCCCCCACGAGGACGTCTTCGACCCCTACCTCGATCACCGACTCGAGGATCAACGGGAGTGGCACCGGCCGTACGTGACGGTAACGGCGTTGGGGGTCCTCGGACTCGTAATCTCGTGGCTCTCGATCGGTCCCCTGACGGCGGCCGCCGCCCCGGTCGTCGCACTGACGCTTTGCCTGCTCGTTCTCGCCCTCGCAGTGGTCCAGCACGTCTCGCGGCGACCCGACCTCGAGTTGCCCCTCGGCTTGACGAGCTAGCGACCGTTCCCTACGCCGCCCGACCGGTTCTGCGCACCATTTGCTCCCGCCGAGACTCGCGTGTCCCTCCCCGTCTAGTTCGTTCGCTGGTTTCCGAATTCGCCGTTCGCGCGGCCCGCGGGACCGTCGGCCTCGCGTCGGCGCAACCGGCTACGCTACCAGAGTTGTTTGCTCTCGTGACGGACGACGCTGACTACTAACCCTGTATTACCGACTACCGATGTCAGATACCTCATTGCTTCTAATTGGTCCGTTTCTCGGGGCGGACTTCGACTCCGTTGCAAGCGCCTGCGGGACGAACGACGACTGGGATCGCCGTGTGCGCGGCGTTGATCGACGGCCGGTCGCCGTCTTCGACTAAGGTTTCGGTTCGATCTGGACGCTCACTCTACATCAGCTACTGTGACTCTCGAAACAGCCGCGCTCCAGTCAAAACAGGGCCCGAGCAGCGCGGCAAGGAGTGGACCGTCCCATGAGCGCTCCGCTACAGTGGTGGCCTCTCCGTCAGCGATCGAGACCGCCGGGCGAATCGCGATCGTCGCGTCTCCGGCGCCGGAGACGCGTCACTCCTCGACGGTGACCCAGAAGTAGGTGTCTTCTTCGGCGTTCTCGTTCGTCGGCTCTTCCGGCGGCTCTCCCTCGTACAGGAGGACGCTAATACGGACGGTTTCGCCCTCCGACGCCGTCGGCGTGACGCTCAGTTCGCCGTTCCCCGTCGTCCCGTGGTCGAGGGTGGTCTCGAGGTCCTCGAGCCGCGTCCGTTCGACGACGCTGTCGTCCTCGATCACCTGCTCCTGGACGACGACGGTGTAGTCGGTCGCCTCGCCTTCCTGATTCGTGATCGAGACGGTCACCGGGACGGATTCGCCGGGCGCGACCTCGTCGGTGATGTTGCCGGCGACCAGCTCCTCGCCGCCGTTGTCGCTGTACAGCGCCAGTTCGGTGTAGCCGCCGGTAGACGGCGGCACGAGAAAACCGAACAGGAGCGCGCCCGCCGCCGCCCCGATCGCGAGCACGACCAGTATCGAGGACGCCGTCGCGACGGCGCTCTCGTCGCCCCGGAGTCGCGCGAGCGACGCGAGCGGGGAGACGGTAAACCGCTCCGACGCCGGCGTTCGGAATCGCCTGATGACGCCGAGTTGCGCGAGCACGACGGTGACGACACAGAGCGTCGCCGCCGTCGAAACGGTCGTAAAGCCCCACTGGGTAAACGGCAGCGCGATCCCGACGATCGGAACGACCGCCAGCGAGAGCGCGACCGCGAGCCCCAGTCGCTCGAGGACGTCGATGCCGCGGGACTGTCGATCGATCGGCGTCGACGTCGCCTCTCGCCCGCTCCGATCGGCCGCCGGGAACAGAAGCGAGACCAGCGCGTACCCCGGGAAGAAGAGCACCAGCGGGAAGGTGACGAGCAACCGCACCACGTTCCCCTCCGGCGTGGCCGTTGCGATTCCGTACGCCAGTATCGCGGCGATCGAGACGACGGCGAGATCGAACGGATACTGGCGGATGACACCGACTCCCGTCAGGCGACTCGTTCCGTGACTCATCGGTTAGCCACCGGGAGTTGATCGGGAGGGCGCAATCCGTCTGAAGACGACACGTAGAGCATTCTCGATTCGGTCTCTCTTCCGGGAATCGCTTTGTTATGGTCGGGTTACCGCGCCGTCGATCGGATCGATCGTCGACACCGGTCTCGTGCGTGATACGTTTTCGCCGGCTACCGCCGACAGACTCCCGGTTACCGCCGACAGACGCCGGTCGGCTCCCCACCTGCGGCTCCCGGAGTTCCGCTAGAAATCGACGTACTGTTCTTCCCACTCGCGACGTTCCTGGATCCGCTCCTGGCCCGTCTCCGTGATCGCGTAGTAGTTCGTCCGTCTGTCGAGCTCTCCCTTCTCGACGAGTTCCTTGTTGACGAGCGTATCGAGGTTCGGATACAGTCGTCCGTGATTGATCTCGGAGCTGTAATACTTCTCGACTTCGTCCTTGACGGTCTGTCCTGACGGCTGATCTGCGCCTGCGATCACGTACAGGAGGTCCCGCTGGAAGCCGGTCAGATCGTGCATTGCTCAATCACAGTGACCATTCCCCTGAGTAGATATTTGTTATCCGTATCATACAGGGACGTTAGAACTCCTTTCAAGACATATCCGCGGAACTAAAGTGCACGTTCCGGCGATTCTCTCTCCAGAGAGACGATCTGCACCTGTCGCGTCGGGCGACAACTGTCGCTCACTTGCCTCTCGGCGTCCCCCGTTGACTCGCTCGGTTGGGCAGCCCCCAGTGAGACCGATTGCGTCGGCCGCACTCACTCATCGGTGGACGGTATCGAAACGTCGATCCCGTCCGCACAGATCTCTACCTCGAGCGTTTCGATCGTCGCTTCGTAGGCCGTCGTATGCGAGCCGTCGTCGTCGAAACGAACGCACTCGGAGAGGAGTCCGCTCTCGAGGAGATTATTGATCCGTCGATACACCGTCGCCGACGAACTGTCCGTTCGCTTCGTCAGCTCCTTTGCCGTCTTCGGACCGTCGCTCGTGGCGACGAGAATCATTCGTGCGCATTCGTCACCGAGCACGTCGAGCTGGGCGGACGGGTCGGGCGTGGATTCCGTTCGTGTATCGCTTGCTTGCATTGACATCGTCGTATTCACCGAGTTCGTGGAGATCGACTTCGTTCGCTCTCGCGGGAGAGGGCTCGATACGGATCGACTGGGCGTGGTCCGCCCCGGTCGCGGATACCACCGTTACATTCCAGCACGACGATCGGTAAGCGATAGTGGTATTTTATAACGATGTACCTTATCCGTTGGAAACATCAGTATTCGGCGCCGAAACTCGACGTTTCTCGATCGAAATACCGTATTTCGAGCCGGCTCGAAACGCTCAATACGGCCTTTGAACGCCGAATGCGGGCAAAGCCATCTGAATTCACTGTCCCAATCACCGGGACGCAATCTCTCCAGGCGGTCCTTCGACGGCAGTACAGCACGCTACGGTGTCGGAAACTGCGTATTTCGCGGTTCTCGGAACCGCTCGAGAGGTGAACGGTCTCCGTCCTTTATTCATATCTGCCCCCCTCGGTAGGATGTCGTTCGGACGAGTGCGATGGTCTCGCGGTCGGACCCGCCGTCGTCGGCCCGTTTCGACGCGCATCGATCGGGCCGACGACAGCGACCGCCGCCGTTCGTCACTGCTCGTCCGCGTACCACCCCCCAACCATGAAATCCACCCAACAAGACTGGAAGCCCATGGAATCGTCGACGGCAGGCGCTCGCTGTCGAAACTGCGGCACCCACGTCACACAGCAGTTCGCACGTGTTTTCGGCGATAACGGCGATATCGTCCACGGGTGTCCGGCCTGTACGACGTACCGCGAAATGCAGTCCGGCGGCCACCTCCCCGGTGAGTAACGCGCCGGACTCCTGCTGTGACGTTCCGTCTGCGGTCGACCGTTTTTCGCGACGACGCGTAACTCGAGATCCCTAGTCCCATCGCTGGACGATCCCCTCGCGATCTGGACCCGATCGATCCCTCGCCGGTCGCTCGGTGGCGCGAACCGCCCGTCTCCGAGGGAGACGGGGTCGCGTCACGAGGCAACTGCAGTGCCCTCGAGTGCGTCGTCACGGTCCCGGTGTACCCTCGCCTTACTCGCTAGCCCGCGTCGCCGCGCGTCCTCGAGGGCGAACAGCGACGTCCTAGCCTGCAAAAGTTAAAGTCGGTGGTCTGCGAAAGGCAAGCGTGCATGGTAGCTGGTGGTGGACTGTTCGTGGAGCACGCGTTCGCTTTCTGATCGATGTCTGTCCAGACGAACCGAACTGAGTCGCTCGAGGAAAGTGAAGTCTTTCACATCCTCGGGAACGACAGACGACGAGCGATCGTACAGTTGCTCGCCGAAGAGGCCGGACAGGTCGACGTCTCGGATATCGCCTCGGAGATCGCCGCCAGCGAGACGGATACGACCCCCGTTCCGAACAACCTCTACAAGAGCGTCTACGTCTCCCTCCAGCAGACGCATCTCCCGCAGCTGCAGGAGGACGCCGTCATCGAGTACGACTCCGACTCGAAGACGATCACGCCGGGGCCGAACTTCGAGGACGTCTTGCAGTACATCGACGGCCACGGCGAACTGCAGGCCTCGGTTCTGCAACTCCACCTGGCCTTCTGTATCGTCGGCCTCGCGATCATCGCGCTCGCCGGTCTCGGCATCCCACTCGTCTCGAGCATCGATCCGGTGCTCTCGAGCGTCCTCGTGTTCCTGATCGTCGCCGCGAGCAGTCTGTACCGCCTGCTCAGCTGATCGTCCCGTCTATCCGCGGGGACGCGTCGTCACTTTGTCCGTCGTCCGTTCGAAAAAAGTCCGCCCGCCTGCGTCGCGTCGTTCGCCTCAGTTCGCGGCGGTGATGCTCGTCGTCGCGTTCGCGCTCTCGTTGACGGTGACGTCGGTGTCCCCGTCGACGGTCGTGTCGTTCTCGAGGTCGCCTTCGAGGTCGCCGTCACCGCTCGTCGCCGCGGTGATCTCGATCGCACTGACTTCGCCGGAGAACTCGGTGAGGACCATGTGGACGTACTGCCCGGGCTCGAGGTCGCTCGTGTCGACCTCGAACTCGACGTCGGTGGTCTCGCCGGCCGCCAGCGTCGTCTCCTGTGCTTCGATCAGGTCACCGTCCAGACGGAACTGGACCGCTTCGGTTCGTTCCTCGTCCGTCGGGTTCGTGACCGTTGCCGTGACGGTGAGCGGCTCACCGGCTTCGGCGGTGTCGGGCGCCTGGAGGTTCTCTACCGTGAACGAGTCAGCGGCTTCTTCTTCCTCGACCGGCTCTTCCTCAGGTTGCTCTTCGACCGGCTCTTCGGTCTCGTTCGGCTCTTCAACGACCGGTTCGTCCGGCTCCTCGACTGGCTCCTCAGTCTCGTTCGGCTCTTCAACGACTGGTTCTTCCGGCGCCTCGACTGGCTCCTCGGTCTCGTTGGGTTCCTCGACGACCGGTTCTTCCGGTTCCTCGACCGGCTCCTCAGTCTCGTTCGGCTCTTCAACAACTGGTTCTTCCGGCTCCTCGACTGGCTCCTCAGTCTCGTTGGGTTCCTCGACGACCGGTTCTTCGGTCTCGTTCGGCTCCTCAACGACCGGTTCTTCCGGCTCTTCTTCGACCGGCTCCTCGGTTTCGTTCGGCTCCTCGACGACCGGTTCTTCAGGCTCTTCGATCGGTTCTTCGGTCTCGTTTGGTTCCTCGACCGGCTGTTCCGGCTCCTCAACCGGCTGCTGAGGAAGTTCACCGATGTCGCCGATGAATACGAAGACGGTCGCCTCTTCGATGACGATCTCGGCGTTGCCGTCATCGGTCATTCCGAACTGCATTTCGTTCGACGAGTCGGTCTCGTTTGCCTGCTCGTGGACCGAGTCGCTCACTCCGGCGTGGTGCTGGCTGACCGGCACGACCGTGACCTGCCCGACCGTGACGTCTATCTGCTGCTCACCCATCTCGAGCGTGGTCTCGGTGGCAGCGTCGGTCTCGTCGGACATATTCGAGTCGGTCTCGTTAGCAGTATCGGTGCCGTCCTCGACGGGGACACCGTTACCTTCGTAATCGGAGTCGCCCGCATCGGTTGCAGGAGCGTCCGCGTGGTCGCCGACGAACACGAAGACGGTCAGGTTTTCGATGACGACGTTGATCCTGCCGTCATCGATTTCCTCGGGCTGTTCTTCGACCGGCTCTTCGGTCTCGTTCGGCTCTTCGACGACCGGTTCGTCCGGTACTTCGACCGGTTCTTCGGTCTCGTTCGGCTCTTCAACGACCGGTTCGTCCGGCTCCTCGACCGGCTCCTCAGTCTCGTTCGGTTCCTCGACCGGCTCTCCTTCAGGGACCTCTTCGACCGGTTCCTCGGTTTCGTTCGGCACCTCAACCGGTTCCTCTTCGACCGGTTCTTCGGTCTCGTTCGGTTCGTCGACCGGCTCTTCTTCAGGGACCTCTTCGACCGGCTCTTCGGTCTCGTTCGGCACCTCAACCGGTTCTTCTTCGACCGGTTCTTCGGTCTCGTTCGGCTCCTCGGCTGCCGGCTCGCCCACGGTGACGACGGCCTGATCAGTGACCGGATCATCCTCTGCCGTCAGGTACGGAGCATCGGCTGCACCCTGGGTTTCGACGAAATCGTACGTCTCGTTCGCGTTCGTGTCGCGATGTGGCATCGCGATCAGCGTCTCGTCTTCCGCGAGCGGTTCGTCGAGCGTCACTTCGACGTTCTCGTGCGTTCCCGCCTCGAGATACGCGGACGTCCCGATGACGCTCGTGAAGACGTTTTCACCGCCGGCCAGCAGGCTGCTGTCGTGGATGACCACGAAGCCGCCGCTCGCCATCGTCACGTTGTCGACGACGACCGTCTCGCCCTCGGTCGCCTGATCGCTGAAGTTGACGTAGGCGTCCTGCTCGCTATCAACGTCCTCGTCGATCAGTTCGTCCGACTGGTTTTCCTCGCCAGTCGGTTCTTCCGCATCGCTGTCGTTCGGTTCCTCCGCGACACTATCGGTGGAGTCCTCTACCGTCGATGTGTCGTTTCCCTCCTCGAGTACGTCGGTCCCATCGTCGTCGACTTGGGTGTGCTCGTCGACGGTTGCCGGCGCCGCACCGACGACCATCGCCCCGCTCGAGCACACCATCATCAACGCGGTGAGTACCACGAGTAGCTGATTGCGTGCGTTCATGTCTGTGCCGTAATGGCACCGATTACTCCGTCCGTTCGCCGCATAAACAGCCACAACCATTTCATCACGTAACAGGAAACTACGGCTACGGGAGCCGAAGTCCGGTTTCGGACCGGTTCCGGAAAACAACGGTTGTTGATAGCTTCCCGATTCTCATTCGTTCTTCGGCTTCTCGGGCGACTGGGAGGCCGTCGGTTCGTGACCCGGCAAACAGACCAGGTTCTCGCGGCCGAGCCGGAGTTTCGTGATGCGACCCTCTTCCTCGAGTTCGGCGAGCAGTCGGCTGACCTTCGCTTTCGACCAGTCCACGTCGTTGACGATCTTCGACTGTTTCATCCGCCCGCCGTTCTCGCGGATGAGCTGCTGGACGTGCTCGCGATCGGTGAGAAACTCCTCGCGGCGCGGTTCCGGATCGGCCACGAAGGCGTTCTGTTGATCGAACCGGTTGCGGGCGACGAGGACGCCCCCCAGAAGTGCGAGTGCAACGATGCCCGCAAGCGCCGCGACGTGCGGGCTCCACTCGAGCTGGAGCGGCCGAGTCAACGGGCTCACGTCACCCAGTGACTCGGAGGAGAGTGTCGATACGATTGGCTCGTTGCCGATGCTACTCGGACCGGAGTCGGCGATCATCGCGAGACTAGCTCGGAAGTGAATGCTCATGTGGATCGGATGGGCCTTGATTCGCTCACGCTCACGTTTCCCTGTACCGTCGATACCGCTCCCCAAAATGTTTTTTATCGATCATTTATCGTTCCTGTACAGTATTTCACGATCGGTGATGGTGTTGGTCGCTCGGTGGATCGTCGGGATTCCCGCTGCGGTTAGCGATCCCTACGCGCCCGGTGCACGCCGCTCCAGCGTCCCGTCGGTTCGCGCGATTCCCCCCGTAGACGGCCGTCGCAGCCGATCGGATTTCGACTGCCGAACCTGTCGGCGAACGTGACGATGGTGGGAGGCGCAACGGTGCTTCGGAGAGCCGTAGACCGAGGGTTCGAATAAACTCGGTCGGACGTTTGAAACGACTAGCCGGGATTCGTTCCGATTCAGCCGGTAATCGATCAATTCGATGAGTGTCTCGAGAACCGAAATCAGTCGAGCACCGATTGATCGGGGTCTCGGGCCCCCTTCGGACCGATCCCGTATGGGTGTTTCGTTCACTCGAGCAGACCGAACCGGGCGCGAGCGAGACGGATCGTCCGCTTCGCTCGAGCCAGTCTCGCCTCCTGACACTACTCGAGCGAGTCCCGATGACGATCGGAACTGCACGCGGCTACGGATGCCGCTGCGTCACGAGCGATACCGTACTGCAAGTAGTGCCACGGTGTGATTCGACCGCGCTCGAGGTGGTGCACGCCACGACACAGGACCGAGGGTCGCGGGACAGTTCAGGATACGGTACCGCTCCGGTGGTGGTTCGGTTTCGGACTGCAAGCGGTCCCGCGCGGGAAAGACCGAGACCGAGCGGCCCAGCCGCGACGCTGGCGCGGGCGACTCTCGTCTGTTCTAGACGCCCGGCACGCCGGCGGCCTCGAATCCGGTGACGCCGATGAGCGCGAGGACGTAGAGCACGACCAGGACCGATAGCCAGGCGACGATCGTAATCGCGGCGGCGTCGATCCAGCCACCTGGATACCGGGAGTTGATCACCGCGAGGTAGGCGACGAAGACCAGCAGCGGCCCGAGCAGCGGAATCCAGCCGAGGAAGAACCCGACGACGCCCCAGACGACCGCCCCGATCAACGCCGTGACGAGCGCGTACGTGTAGTCCTCGGCGTCGACGATCACCTTCGCGCCGACGTAGATGCCGACCGCGCCGATCAGCAGGCTGACGGCGAAGACGACGAGGCTCTGTACGGGCGTTGCGCCGCTCTGACCGGGCACCGTGGCGACACCGGCGAGACTCTCGATCATACCCGTTCGTGAGGCGGCGTATTCCGTTAGTTATCTTTCACCTACACTCACGGAAACGCCGTTCTATTCGCTACTAACTCGGTTTTCGAGCGTCTCCCGAGAAGAGCGACAAGCTTTGGTAGTAGGTACCAAACTCTTCCGTCGGGAGCGGTTCCGGCCGTTTGCTGACCCGTACACCGGCTTCAGCTGATGGTTCGTTCTTCGTGGCTCGATTCGACGTCGGCGTCCGCCGGCGTCAGTCGCGTCCCGTCAACGAGCGATTGGATTCCGCTCTCGAGGCTCACGCGCGGTTCGAACCCGAGCGTCCGCTTCGCTTTGGAGACGTCCGCGCCGCTGTGTCTGATGTCGCCGGGACGGGAATCGCGGTGGACGATCGGCGAGTCGGAGTCGGTCGCGTCCGTGATCGTCTCCGCCAGTTCCTTGATCGACGTCCGGCTTCCCGTGCCGATATTGTAGGCCTCGCCGACCGCATCGGTCGTCGCCGCCCGGAGGTTCGCCCGGACGATATCGCTGACGTGGACGAAGTCCCGGGTCTGTTCGCCGTCGCCCTCGATCGTAACGGGTTCTCCCGCGCGCGCCTGCTCGAGAAACGTCGAAATGACGCCGCTGTAGGGGCCCCGCTGGCGCGGTCCGTAGGCGTTGAAGTACCGCAGCGCGACCGTCTCCAGATCGTACAGCTCCGCGTAGCGGCGAGCGTACTGGTCGACGGCGAGCTTCTGGATGCCGTAGGGCGAGGCCGGATCGGTCGACGCGGTTTCCGAGACGGGAAGCTCGTCGGGGTGGCCGTACACCGCGGCGCTCGAGGCGACGACGACCCGGGCGTCCTCCTGGCGAGCCTGTTCCAAGACCAGCAGGCTCGCGTCGAGATTCGTCTCGTTGCTCCGCCGGGGAGCGTCGACGCTGCGGGAGACGCTGACGAGCGCGGCGTGGTGGAAGATGACGTCGACGCCGCGGGCCGCCCGCTGGAGGGCGATCGGATCGCCGACGTCGCCCTCGACGATCGTCACGCCGTCGGGGAGGTAGCTCCGGTCGCCCGACGAGAAGTTATCGAGGATCCGGACCTCGTTGTGCGGCGCCAGCGCCTCGACGAGGTGGCTCCCGATAAAGCCCGCGCCGCCGGTGACGAGCACCGTTTTGTCGCGAATCGCTGCTGTATCCATTGGGTCGTTCCACCAGCCACCCGCTGTTTAGTATCCGATTCGTACCCTCGTGGTTCCGTGCGCTCGCTCCCGTAAACCGGTGCTTACAGGGGCGGATTTGCCGGTCACGGTCGGGAACCGTGTCGCCCTCTGGGAAACGGTGCGTGACTCACCCGGGATTCGCAGACCGGGCGCGATCCGTTTGGGGAAGCTATATGCGCGGCCCTCGGCAATCTCCCGGCAATGTCCGTTGATCTCGTCGTACGCAACTGTACCGTCGTCACGCCGGCGGGGCGCTCGCCCGACTCGGGCGTCGCCGTCGAGGACGGTGAGATCGTCGCCGTCGGCCGCAGCGACCGGCTTCCCGACGCGGACCGCGTCGTCGACGGCGAGGGTAACGCGCTGGTGCCGGGGATCGTCGACGGCCACATCCACAACCGCGAACCCGGCCTCGAGTACAAGGAAGACTGGGAGTCGGCCACGCGGGCCGCGGCCGCCGGCGGCGTGACGACCGTCGTCGGGATGCCCAACACGGACCCCGTCATCGACCGCCCGGACCACCTCGAGTTGAAGTTCGAGCGCGGCGAGGCCTCGGCCCACGTCGACTTCCAGAGCTACGCGGTCGTCACGAGCGAGAACATCGACTTGATCCCCGAGATCGACGCGGTCGGCCCGCTCGGGTTCAAGATCTTCCTCGGATCGACGGTGGGCGACGTCCCGCCGCCGAACGACGGCGAGATCCTCGAGGCGATGGAGCAGATCCGCGAGACCGGCAAACGGCTGGGATTCCACGAGGAGAACGGCGAGATCATCGACCACTACACGGAGAAGTTCCGGGCCGAGGGTCGGAACGACCCGATCGATCACTCCCACTCCCGGCCCGTGATCGCCGAGCGGGAGGCCGTCGAGCGGATGATTACCTTCGCCGAGGAGACCGGTGCGAAGGTCCACATGTTCCACGTCTCCTCGGGGTCGGCCGCCGAGGCCGTCGCCCGCGGCAAGGAACGCGGCGTCGACGTCACCGCCGAGACGACGCCCCACTACCTCTGGTTCACCGAGGAGGTCATGCGCGAGAAGGGGAATCCGGCCCGCATTCAGCCCCCCATTCGGGACGCCGCCGAGCGCGAGAAGCTCTGGGAAGTCGGCATCGACGAGGGCGCGATCGACACCGTCGCGACCGACCACGCCCCCCACACCCCCGAGGAGAAGAAAGTCGACGACCCGTTCGGCAACACCTGGGACGCCATCTCGGGCTTCGTCGGCCTCGAGACCGAAGTTCCGGTCATGCTCACCTTCGTCGATCAGGGCCGGCTCTCCCTCGAGGAGTGGGTGCGACGGCACTCCACCCGTCCGGCACAGGTCTGGGGCCTGTACCCCCGGAAGGGGTCGCTGCAGGTCGGCACCGACGCCGACTTCACGATCGTCGACCCCGACCGGAAGTGGACGCTCGAGGACGCCGACGAACTGCATTCCAAGAACTGCGTGACGCCCTTCATCGGCGAGTCCTTTACCGGCAAAGCGGTGATGACCGTCGTCCGCGGCGAGGTCGTCTACGAGGACGGTGACGTCGTCGGCGACTCCGGCTACGGGACTCGCGTCGCGGTCGACGAGACGAACGACGCCGACGACGCGTAGCGACGAGAGCCACGATAACGTCGGACAGTGCCGGTACCGGTCGCTTCCGATTACTCCGTTCGCCCGGACGGGAACGGATGTCGTTGATACCGACGATTCTCATTTCGTGAAAGTGGCGGAGGGTTTATATTCATCGTCCGATCGATCGGATTCGATGAGGGTCACCACCCATGACCGAATCCGAATCCGAGGCAGACGAGGACCGAGAGACGGACGAAGCAGACAAGACGGCGGAGCTTCGGTCGGTGTACCTCTCCGTGACCGACGGTGACACTGATCCCGTCGTCGAGTCCCAACGGGAGGACTCGACCTCCCGTGAGATCCGCGAGGAACGCGCCGACGAAGCCGTCGGCCCGGCGGAACTGCACGGACTCGACGACGCGATCGACGACGCCGAACCCGCCGACTAACGGTCGGCGCCGTCCCCGTTCGGCGAGAGCCGCCCGCCGCTACGGCGGATCCGCGCTGTCCGCCGCGGCGGATGCTCCCCGCTCACCTACTCCGCGAGGGTCGCCCCTCGCGACTCGAGAAACACAGTTATCGGTCCGCGCCGCGACGCTACTCGAGATCGGCGCCGACCGCCGCTTCGACCGACGAGAAGCCGTCGCGCTCGAGCAGATCGACCAGCCCTCGGTTGATCCGCTCGGCCGTCGACGGCCCCCGGTAGACGAACCCCGTATAGAGTTGCACGAGCGACGCGCCCGCGCGAATCTTCTTATAGGCGCTCGCAGCCGAATCGACGCCGCCGACGCCGACGATCGGCAGTTCGCCGTCCGTGTGTTCGGCGATCGTGCGGATCACGGCGGTGGATCTGTCTTCGATGGGGTCGCCGCTGAGTCCGCCCCACTCCTCGCGGGCGGGCGACTCGAGTCCCTCGCGGGTCGTCGAGGTGTTGGTCGCGACGATCCCGTCGAGGCCGAACTCCCGAACGATGTCGACGAGGTCCAGGATCGCGTCCTCGGGTTCGTCGGGACCGATCTTCACCAGCATCGGCACGTTCTCGTCGTTTTCGGCCTCGAGGGTTTCGAAGATCGCCCGCAGGTGCTCGGGCGAGGCCTCGTCGAACTCGTCGGGCGTGTTCGGACAGGAGACGTTGACGACGACGTAGTCGGCGAAGGGCGAGAGCCGATCGAAGACGCGCCGGTAGTCCTCGATCGCCTCCCGTTCGGTCGAGGAGTTCATCTTCCCGATGTTGACTCCCAGTGGGAAATCGGGCGTGCCGTCTTCCTCGAGTCGCTCCTTGACGGCCTCCATTCCCTGCCCGTTGAAGCCCATCCGGTTGATCATCCCCTCGTCCTCCCGCAGTCGGAACAGCCGGGGTCGGTCGTTGCCTTCCTGCGGATAGGGCGTGACGGTGCCGATTTCGACGAACCCGAAGCCGAGCGCCTCGAGGGCGTGGGTCACCTCGGCGTTCTTGTCGAAGCCGGCCGCGATCCCCACCGGGTTCGGAAACGTCGAGTCGAACAGGTCGACCTCGAGCGCGGGATGATCGTACTGGTAGGCCGCGGCGAGGGCCCGCCGCGTCGGCCACGTGGACTGGGCCGCCCGGAGCGTTCGCTTGCCGAGATCGTGGGCGGTCTCGGCCGGCAGTTTGAACGCGAGGGGGCGAACCCGCGAGTACAGCGTCATTTGCTGGTGTTCGGAACGGCCGATAGGTAAACGTCTCGAAGACGGGACCGCCGACTGCGGCCTCGAGCGAGGATCGGACCGGAGGGGACGGTTCACGCTCGGAGTCGTGGCTATCGATGTCTTCGACCGCGAGACTGTTGCGCTCGAGGAGCCGTTCGACGATACCGCCGTGCGGCCCAGCTCGACGGCTTCGACAGCCGCGAGCGATCCGAGCAGCGTTCCGTTGGATGTTCGCGCGCTGTCGACGAGAACGATGTAGATGGGCACACCACTATGTCCGCAGTTCCGTAGCCGAGACCGAAATCAGAACAGCGGACATGGTGGTGTGGGATCGGTCATTCCATCACTATTTCCGCAGAAGTTCCGTACGGAGACGGGTAGCGTGTAAGCCGATGTATCACGCGATATTTATAAGACCACCGTGTCCGGAGCTCTGTCGTTTATATATAATAGACGGACACACCTACACCACCGTGTCCGTTGTTCTCTGTCCCTTGTTGATCCGTTGTCACTCTCGTACTGTGAGGAAAGGGGCCCACCGCCGTTTCAGCAATTCACTACTCCCTCCCCCCGTTATCGAAGTGTAAACCGTCGATCGATCAATGGACTCATACAGAGAGATACCGCCTCAAGGAGACGAATCTGCGAGGCAACTCAACTGTTCAGTGTGGTTTGAATACAGAAGAATTTATTATAGTGTGACAGAAAATGTATCTGTAATATAGTCACAAGTAATGTAGGTTAGTGATATGGTTTTCGTCCCGTGTGAGATATTCCTATACCCCTCTTTACTGCTCTTCTTTAGCTCGAGATCCTTTCAACTGAACTCACTGCTACCTGAAGCGACTCCCCACATGACGCCTAACGATCCGACCTGTGCCGGATTTACACTTCGATAACGGGGGGAGGGGCTGAAGGAGAGCGAGCGCCAAAAGGATCAAATCCCGTCCATCGAAGTGACTCTACCTTCGGTCTGAATTCGAGAGCAGTTACACTCCGATAACGGGGGATGACTGGTTGAGTGGAAATCAGTTATCGTGGAACTCTCTAAGTTGCGTAATAACAATCGTCTGAATCGGTTCATCATAATCCGCGACGTTCGCAATTCGAGAATCCTCACTGAGTCGGTCTAGTACTCCCGCTGGGTCTCCGGTGAACGTGAATTCCATATACATACCGCGGCCCCGACCCCTACTCTTGCGGGTCGTTGCAACGAGGCCATACGTCGAGAGTTCCTTGACGTATTTGACGTACGTCTCTCGAGTCATTTGATCAGTATCGAGTTCGTCAGTCAGCCACTGGTAGACCGTGAACCCGACTGGACTCGGTACGGAGCTACTCGACCGATTCGAGTACTGAGCGACCGCTGCTGTTGCGTACAGCGAGACCTTTTTCTGAGTAGTGAGACCGTCGATGAGTTTCATCGACCGATCTTTGTCGATCTCCTCTTGGGAATCACGAACGTGGACTTCAGTAACCTCCTCGTCGCCGCGCTCATCTGCGAGATCGCCGGCTCCGCGAAACAGATCGATGGCCTTGCGAGCATCGCCGTGGCTCTGTGCCGCAAACGCTGCGACGAGCGGGATTACGTCGTCGGAGAGTGCATCAGGTCGAAACGCGTCGCGGCGATTCGTGAGTATCTGACGCAGTTGATTCGCATCGTAATCGGGAAAGTAGACGTCTCGAGGATTGAACGAACTCTCCGCTCGACCGTCGATATTCTCCATGAAGCGCGGATCGTTCGTCAGCGCTGCGACTGATACTCGACCTTCGATATCGTTCGTGCTACTCGCTCGAGACAATTGGTAGAGTAGCCTCGAATAGGCTGGTTCAACGTGGTCCGGCCGTCCGACAAGGAGATCGATTTCGTCGAGAATGAAAATGACCGAATCGTAGTGATCGTTGATCAGTTCGTAGAGGCGACGATACTTCCGCTGGGTTGAGACACCCGTTTCGGGAACGCCGATCTCGGTACCGACATCAGTCGCGACAGTCTTCACGAGTTCGTATACCGCTTGATCGAGCGTATTAATCGCTTGGCAGTTAATGTCGATAACACCGAAGATAACCCGTTAGATTTGCACAAGTCGGTGATTTGCTGCGTAACAGCGTTAATTATCAGCGACTTTCCCGTCCCTGCCGGACCATAGAGGAGCATATTCGGTGGTCGATTTCCCTGAAGCGCCGGTCGCAAGAACGACACGACTGACTCGAGTTGATCGTCCCGACCGACGATTCGTTCCTCGTCGATGATCGTTTCCGGTTCGACGAGATCGCGATTAACGAACACGGAGCTGTTTCCCTCTCCGTCGAGCATTTCTCGAATCGTACGCTGCGTGTTACTCGTTGCGGTTTGAGATGTTCCCGCTTCCGAGTTCTGGTCTTCCGGCGCCGAGTACAGCTCAGAATCATCTGTTCTCTGCTGTGATTCATTGCTCGACGTTATTCGACCGGCTTCATCTTGTTCGCTCTCATCCATATGATTACTGCATACTCTATATTGAAAATATTTCCTTATTCGATGTGTATACAGGTAATATTCTGATCGTAGACCTTTATCCTCGAAAAGCGGGATTTCTTCTGTTTCACCTCTATCGAAGTCTATAGTCCTCCGGCTGCGTCCCGACCCTTTCGAGCCACCCCGGCGGCTGCGCGGCCGACGACTCGGAGTGGCCCCGCTTCAGCGCTATCAGCGTCCGCTCGAGACCTCGAGTGGAGCTCGATCCGGTCTCACGTTTCACGCCCGAGAGCGCGGTAGTGGCGATCGATCCGGTCAGTAGCTCTCGAGCAGCCCCATGATCGCGCCGCCGCCACCGATGCTCATCCCGACGAAACCGCGGTCGACGTCGGGGTCGTCCCGGAGCTGGTAGGCGAGGCTGGCCGCCAGCATCCCGCCGGAGGCGCCGATCGGGTGGCCGAACGCGACCGCGCCGCCCTGCGGGTTCATCCGCTCTCGCGGAATCCCGACGCGGTCCATGACGTACACCGCCTGCGCGGCGAAGGCCTCGTTGATCCAGTAGGCGTCGACGTCCTCGACCGCGAGCTCGTTGCGCTCGAGGAGCCGTTCCACGACGTCGCCGACGGCTTCGTTGAACCGGTCGGGATCGCGGTAGGCGGTCGCGTAGTCAACGAGTCGGGCCAGCGGCTCGAGGTCCCGATCGTCGACGGTCTCCTCGTCGGCCAGCAACACCGTGCCCGCGCCGTCGCTGAGCTTCGAGGCGTTGCCGGGCGTGATGGTGCCGTCCTCGCGGAACGACGTCGGCAACTCGGCGAGATCCGACAGGCTCGAGTCCGGCCGCGGCCCCTGATCCTCGGCGACGGTCTCGCCGCCCGTCTCGACGGGCACGATCTCGTCGTCGAACGCGCCCGAATCGATCGCGTCGGCGGCCCATCGGTGGCTCTCGAGGGCGTACTCGTCTTGGGCTTCTCTCGAGATTCCCTCGCGGTCGACCAGTCCCTCCGTGATCTCGCCCATGTGGACGTCCAGGTTGACGTCCCAGAGCGAATCGAGGAGCATCGAGTCCTTGATCTCGACGTCGCCGTACCGGCGCCCTGTCCGGTAGTCGGGGAGGATCCACGGCGCGTTCGTCATCGACTCGAAGCCGCCCGCGATCGCCAGGTCGGCGCGGTCGGCCGCGATCCGATCGGCCGCGAGTCCGATCGCGCTCATCCCGGAGCCCGAGGCTTCGTTGATCGTCGTCGCCCGCGTCTCGTTGGGAAGCCCCGACTCGACGACGACCTGCCGTCCCGGAACCTGTCCGATGCCGGCCTGGATGGCGTTGCCGAGTCCGACCCAATCGATTGCGGCGTCGTCGACGTCGACGCGCTCTACGAGGCCGTCGACGGCCGTCCGACCGAGTTCGACCGCCTCGACGTCCGCGAGCGATCCGAGCAGCGTTCCGTGGGGCGTTCGCGCGCCGTCGACGAGGACGACGTCGGGCGCGCTGTCAGCGTCGGTCATGGACGCCCGGTCGACGCGAACGCGAATGAAGGTTGGCCGTGACCGCACGCCTCGAGACTCGGTCCCTCAGTCGGGGCGGCTTCCCGTTCTCGAAGCCACCTGGTCACCGTTTCCCGAATACGTCCCGGTTCAATATTCGTATCAAACGAGTCTTACGGATAGAAAATGACCATCTGTCTAGTTCTAGACTAATAACAAATACATTCTTCACAAAATATATGCCGGCCCGACCGTCAGGATTCGATGACAGTAACGAATGACCGTACTAGACGAACTATTCGACCGCATCGGCGGCCTTCGCGACGCCGGCGAGCGAACGACCGTTCACTACGAATGCCGCCGCTGCGGACTCACGCTCTCGAAGGACGACGCGTGGTGTTCGTCCTGTGGCTCCGAGGAGATCGCGGCCATCCTTCTCTAACCGAATCCGAGACGTTTAGGGGGCTACGCGGGTTCCGCTTTCCGCGACTCGCCCCGCCGCTACAGGTCCTCGGGCTGGAGTCCGATTCCGTCGGGCCAGCCCGGCGGCGCCGCCGCGGACGGCTCGGCGTGTTCGCGTTTCAACACCATCGGCGTCCGCTCCAAGCTCAACACCAGATCGTCGCGCTGGTTGTACGCCCTGAGCTCGGTCTCGACGATGCCGACGTGGTCGCGGGACTCGAGTTCCCGCTTGCTCAACACCTCGCTTTCGGCGAAGAGTGTATCGCCGTGGAAGACCGGTTCGTGGTGTCGGATATCGTCGTAGCCGAGGTTCGCCGTCGCGTTCACGGAGACGTCGATGACGCTCATCCCGACCGCCAGCGCGATGACGAACGTGCCGTCGACGAGGCGCTCGCCGAACTCCGTTTCGGACGCGTAGGCCTCGTTGAAGTGCATCGGGTTGAGGTTCATCGTGACGTTGGTCATCCAGACGTTGTCCGTCTCGGTGACGGTCCGGCCGAACGGATGCTTGTAGATATCGCCGACCGCGAAATCCTCGTAGTAGCGACCGTGCCAGCCCGAAACGAGTCGCTTCTCGGTCGATTCGTCGCCGTTCCGTGCGCTCTCGGTATCGTCCGGTGAGTCAGCCATCTCTCTCCCGTCTACCAGTCGGACGTACGTAGTCCCGACCGCCGGCGAATCCATCGTCTCGCGGGACCGTGGCACGCTCGGTGTGTACTCGAAAGAAGACAGGAAAATCGAGAACGGACGCGATTCGAGACGGAGAGTCACGCAGCGTCGGAGTCGTTCGCCTCTCGCCGTCGGTGATACGCCGCCCCGACCCGTTCGGCGTCGGGACCGAACTCGCTCTCGAGCAGATCGGGCACCTCCGCCGGCCGGACGTCCGAGTACCACTCGTCGCGCGGTTGGATCGCGATGGCGGTCCCGTCCTCGCTGCACAGTCCCAGGCAGCCGGTCTCGATCACCGAGATCGGGTTCCAGAACGCGTTTCGATCGCGCAGCCACGATTTGACCGCCTCGAGCGTCTCCTCGCCGCCGGCGTCTGCACAGCAGGCGTAGTCGGCGTCGCGGTCGTTCGTACAGACGAACACCTGCGCGGCGAGCCGGTCGCGCTGTCGGTCAGTTTGACGTTGCATTTGTACTCAGGGGCTCGCCGTCAACTGGTCGTGTGAGTCCGCGTCCGCGGCGTCGACAGTGGGGTCGGCCCGTCGCTGGAGTCGGTTGAACGCGCCCGCGATCAGTACCCAGATCGCAGCCTGACTCAGCGCGGCCAGCGCCTGGTACGCCATGACGAGTTCGCCGGCGACGTCGGGCTGGGTGACGACCGTCGGCGTAACCGCGGGGAGAACGACCGCAGTCGCGACGATCGGTACCGCGGCGGCGAGCGCGCCGAGCGCCGGATGCCGCGGCGCCGCTCGCCCGTACGCGAGGATCGCCGCCGCCGAGACCGCCGCACCGAGAACGACGAGACCGACGTAGATGCCGATTCTCGCGTCGATGCCGTAGAGGTGGTCGGCGCCCGGCGCCGCGGGCGGAACGACCAACCACGGCGTCGCCGAGACGGTCAGGAACCCGGCGCCCGCCAGGACGTACGACTCGAGTCCGTCGCGGCCGGGAAGCGCCGGTTCGAAGAGGTACAGCGCGACGGCGAAGAGCCCGCCGAGCAGGATCGCCCAGAGGACGCCGCTGCCGACGCTGACGAGGGCCGTCGTCGTCTCGGAGACGACGTGTTCGGCGCCCTCCTGTGCGTGGCTGTGATCGCCGGCGCCGTGGCCGTGGCCGTGACCGTGTCCGGCGTGGTCGTGGCCGGCGTCGTGGACGTACTCGGTGAGGGGGTTCGCGACGAACGCGACGTACAGCCCGTAGGCGAGGCCCGCGACGACCCCCGCGAGGACGCCGCGTTGCAGGTAATCGACGAGCATCGCTCAGTGACAGACGATGCCGGCCCCGTGGCGGAAGTTGTGCATCGCGTCGTGGACGAGGGGCTCCTGGAGGAAGAGCAACGCGAACGCGATCGCCGCCGCGAACAGCAGCCCCGTCGCGACCTGCATCGGCGTCAGTTCGGTGCGTGCGGTCTCGATCCGACCGTGAACTGTCTCGTTCGTTGCCGTCATGAAATTCGATTTGCAATAGAACAAGTGTGGTTGTAAAAGTATCGGTCTGACGGTTCTCCGCCGTTTGACCGGCGTCATCGCCGCGAGTGAAAACGCGGCCGTTCGTCGTGAACTCCCCGTGAAAATCAAGCAAATCGTCCGGCAGTCTGGCAGATAACGAAATCGTTTTCCTACAGGTGACGCTTGACTCGACTAACGACGAGTCTCATGAATATCCATCGACGGTCACCGGGAGTGATGTGCCGTGGCGGCTGAACGCGTACTCGTACCGCTGTCGGACACGGTGACCGTCCGGCAGACGGTCGGCTATGCGATCCAGTCGGGCCTCGAGACGGCTGACTCGCTCGAGTGCCATCTGGTCATCGCGCTCCCATACGACGTCGACCTGCCCGAAGGAAAGCGGCTGAACGCCGAAGCCGAGGAGCTGCTCGAGCGGGCGGAAAACTGGGTCGAGGAGGACGCCGGCGGGGCCGACGTGACGATCGAAACGGCCGTCCTCGGGACCGACGAGTATCTCTTCGGTCCCCGGGACTACGCCGAGATCTTCCGAACGTACGCCGACGATCACGGGATCGACCGGCTCGTGCTCGATCCGGAGTACAGTCCGGGCGTTACCGCGTCGATGCTCCAGCCCCTAGAGCGGGAACTCGAGCGCGTCGACATGCCCTACGACGAGGCGCCGGTCGAGCGGGCGGCCCGCCACGGTCGCCTCGTCCTGTCCCGCGACGGGTTCGATCGCCTGTTCGCGACGTTCTGGATCTCCTTCGGCTTCTATCTCGTCCTCGGGGATCCGTTCTACTGGTTCGATCTCCTCACCGGCGCGGCGGTCGCCGGCATCGTCTCGGTCTCGCTGGCCCACGTCACCTTCTCGGTGCCCCTAGACAGGGTCCAGTCGCCGCTGCGGGCCGTCCGGTTCGTCTTCTACATCCCGTATCTGCTCTGGGAGATCGTCAAGGCGAACATCGCCGTCTCGGCCGTGATCCTCCGGCCGTCGATGCCGATCGAGCCGACGCTGACCCGGGTTAACGCGCGAGTCCGCAGCGGTCTCCCGCTGCTCGCGCTGGCCAACAGCATCACGCTGACGCCGGGGACGCTGACGGTCCGGGCCAACGACCAGCAGCTGCTGGTCCACACGCTGATCCCGTCGGCTCGCGAGGATCTCTTCGACGGCGGCCTCGAGAAGGCGATCCGATTCGTCTTCTACGGCCGCGAGTCGGCGGCGATCCCGTCGCCGAACGAACGCGACGACGCCGAGATCGTCGGAGGTGACGAACTGTGACGCCCGTTCCGCTCGAGGACGTCTTCCTCGTTTCGGCGGCGCTGTTCGTCGTCCTCGCGATCGTGCTGTTCTACCGCGCGGTCGTCGGTCCGACCACGCAGGACCGGCTGCTGGCGGTCAACGTCCTCGGGACGAACACGGTCGTCATCCTCGCCCTGCTTGCGGCGGGGCTCGACCAGTCGTGGTTCCTCGACGTGGCGCTGATCTACGCGCTGCTGAACTTCCTGATGTCGATCGCCATCTCGAAGTTCACCGTCGACCGGGGTGGTGTGCTGTGATCGAGCCGATCGCGCTCCAGTCGACCCTCGAGACCGTCCGGTTCTGGGCGATCGTCCTCTGTCTCGGACTGGGCGTGTTCTTCACGCTCGTCTCGACGGTCGGCGTCCTCCGGCTCCCGGACATCTACGCCCGGGCCCACACCGCCTCCCAGACGGACACGCTCGGCGCCGGCTTCGCGCTGGCCGGCGTCGCGCTCGCGTTCGGCTGGCAGCACGCGGCGGTCTACGCCGTCCTGCTGCTGTTTTTCGTGTTCATCACGAACCCGACGGCGGCCCACGCCATCGCCCGCTCCGCGGCGGAGTCGGACGTCGAACCCGTCCTCGCCGAGGAGGGGGGAGCGGACGACGCCGAGGTCGCCGCCGAAACGGAGGGTGAGACGCGATGAGCCTGTTCGCCTACTCCCTCGCGGTCTTCATCCTCGTGACGGCCGTCGCGACGGCGCTGTTCCGCGACGTGCTGTCGGTGATCATCGTCTTCGGCGCCTACAGCCTCGGGATGGCCATCCTCTATACGTTCCTGCTGGCACCCGACGTCGCCATGACCGAGGCCGCGATCGGCGCCGGCGTGACGACGCTCCTGCTACTACTGACGATCGCGCGCACGACCCGGCCCACGACCGACCGGCTCACGGAGCGGATCCACGTGCCGGGGGTCGTCGCCGTCGGCGCGTTCGTACTCGTGCTCTGTACCGTCGTGCTCCCCGAGATGTACCCCGTCGGGAGCCTGGAAACGCCGGTCTGGTCGAACCCCGAGGTGACCCAACACTACATCACGGAGACCTACGAACAGACCGGCGTCGAGAACGCGGTCACGTCCGTCCTCGCCGCCTACCGTGGGTTCGACACCTTCGGCGAGGCGGTCGTCGTCTTCGCCGCCGGCGTCTCGACGCTGGTGGTTCTGAAACGCGAGGTGTTCGCCTAAATGCCCGAATCCTTCGACGATACCTACACCGAGAGTCAGGTGATCATGACCGCCGTCAAGATCATCGCACCGTTTACGCTCACCTACGGGCTGTTCATGACCTTCCACGGGGGCGACGCCCCCGGTGGCGGCTTCCAGGGCGGAACCATCGTCGGCGTCACGATCCTCATGCTCGCGTTCGCCTTCGGGATCGAACCCACGCGCCAGTGGCTGCGAAACTCCCTGCTGGTCGGCCTCGTCACCGGCGGCGTCGTCATCTTCGGCGCGATCGGCCTCGGGATGGTCGCCCTCGGCGGGGACTTCCTCGAGTTCACCATGCTCAAAGAGGTCTTCCACATCAAGCCCAAGTGGGGGCTCGAGGCCGTCGAGATCGCCGGCATCTCGCTGATCGTCTCGGGGACCATCATCACCCTCTTCTTCGCGATGGCGGCCGGGTTCACGCCCGAACGGCCCAGCGGAACCGGCGGGCTCGAGGACCGTCGCGGATCGGCCGACAGCGAGGTGAGCGACGATGATTGATCTGCTCGCGAGCCGCTACACGTACGTGCTGATGTTCGTCCTGCTGGGCATCGGGATCTACATGGCGATCGCCAGCGAGAACCTCGTGAAGAAGCTGATCGGGGTGAACCTCTTCCAGACGGCGATCTTCCTGTTTTTCGTCTCGATGGCCTACATCGACGCCGACGGCGCGTCGGCGCCGATCGTACCCCACCACGGCGAGCCCGGGGAGGTCATGGTCGCGAGCCCGCTGCCCCAGGTCATCGTCCTGACCGCCATCGTCGTCGGCATCGCGCTGACGGCGGTCGGGCTGGCGCTGATCATCCGCATCTATTCGGAGTACGGAACGCTCCGCGAGGATACCCTGCGGGAGGTGCGTGCCGATGAATAGCAGTCTCGTCGACCTGCTCCCGCCGCTGTTGATCGTCGCCCCGATCCTCGCGGCGACGCTCCCGATCGCGCTCGGCCTGCGGTTCGACCGCACCGGGTGGTCCGTCGCCGCGATCACGACGGGCGCGCTGTTCGCCGCCGCCGGTTACCTCGCGAGCGCCGTCCACGCCGGCGGCAGAGTGACCCACACCCTCGGCGGCTATCCCCGAACCTACGGGATCCAACTCGTCGCCGACCAGTTCTCGATTCTGATCGTCCTGCTCGTGACTGGGGTGGCCACCGGCGTCCTCGCGTACACGCGACGCGGGGGCCCGCGCGGGAACACGTTCTACACCGCCTACCTGCTGCTGGTCGGCGGACTGCTCGGCATCTCGCTGACCGGCGACGTCTTCAACCTGTTCGTCTTCCTCGAGATCTCGAGCCTCGCGACCTACGCGCTCGTCGCCAGCGGCGACGGCCCGGAATCGGCGGTCGCCGCCCTGAAGTATCTCATCCTGGGAACCGTCGCCGCGTCGATGTACCTGATCGGCGTCGCCTTCGTCTTCATGGCGACGGGGACGCTCAACATGGTCGAGTTGGCCGAGGCGATCCCGAACGCGGAACGCCAGACCCTAATTCAGGCCGGGTTCGCGTTCATCGTGGTCGGCTTCGCGACCAAGGTCGCCCAGTGGCCGCTGCACACGTGGCAACCGAGCGCCTACGAGCAGGCCCCCGACGGAGCGACGCCGCTGATCGCGGCGCTGGTCTCGACGGCCTCCGCGTACGCGTTCGGGCGGCTGATCGTCACCGTCTTCGAGGTCGACTACCTCGCCTCGATGCCGCGGGCGGCCTCGATCGTCCTCACCGTCGGCTGCGTGAGCGTCCTCGCCGGGACCGTCCTGGCCGTGATCCAGCGCGAGGTCAAGCGGATGCTCGCCTACTCGTCGGTCTCGCAGTTCGGCCTGGTGATCGCCGCCTACGGCGTCGTCATCGCCGGCGGTTCCGAGACGGCGTTTACCGGCGCCGCGATCCACCTGGTCGGACACGGAATCCTCAAGGCCGGCCTCTTCCTGTCGGCGGCGATCGTCGCGACGAGCTACGGCGCCCGCACCGTCGACGAGTACGCCGGCCTCGCCAAGCGGCGGCCGGTCGTCGCCGGCGCCATGGCCGTCCTCCTGTTCGCGCTGGTCGGCGTCCCGCCGGCCGTCGGCTTCGTCGGCAAGTGGTACATCGCGCTCGGCGCCGTCGAGGCCGAGCTGTGGCCCGTCGCGGCCGTCATCTTCCTCAGTACAATGCTCACCTTAGCCTACGCCGCCCGCCTGCTCGAGAAAATGTACTTCACGCCGGCCGCCGGGGCCGCGTCCGCCCGCGGCCACGGTCCGAGTACGGTCGCGACCGACGGCGGTGAGCAATCCGACGGTGAGCGCGGCTCCGACGGCGGCGACGAGAGCGCCGCCGAGGGCCGCGAGGACCGTGCGTCCGACGACGGCGCGGTCGAGACCCCGCTCGCGGCGGGCGTCTCGTACGACCCCACCGGCGGACCCGGCCGTGACGGCCCCGGCCGATCGCCGGATCCGGTCTCGAGCGGGATGGTCGCGGTGGTCGTCGTCGCGGCGCTCGTCGCGGTCGCGCTCGGCTTCGCAGGCGGCGCGTTCGCCGACTTCCTCGAGCCGTTCCTCACGGAGGTGTTCAACTAATGGTTGCAGACCTACGACCGCTCGCCGCCGTGTTGGTGTCGGCGGTCGCGATCGTCCTGATTGTCGCGTCGCATCGCCGTCCGAATCTCCGCGAGGGCTGGTCCGTACTGGCCGCGCTCGGCAAGTTCGGAATCGTCGCCAGCATGCTCCCCGCGGTCATGTCCGGCACCGTCTACCGGTGGAGCCTCTACGAGAGTACGGGACTCCGGTTCCTCCCGGGCGTCGACTTCGCGCTGCGGGCGGATCCGCTGGGAATCCTCTTCGCCTTGCTGGCGAGTTTCCTCTGGATCTTCACGTCCTTCTACGCGGCGGGCTACATGCGCGGGCTCGACGAGCACGCCCAGACACGCTTCTTCGCCTCGTTCGCGGCGAGCCTCTCGGCCGCGGTCGGGATCGCCTTCGCGGCGAACCTGGTGACGATCTTCGTCTTCTACGAGTTGCTGTCGCTCGTAACCTACCCGCTGGTCGCACACAACGAGGACGACGAGGCCCGGATCGCCGGCCGGAAGTACCTCACCTACACGTTCTTCGGCGGCGGGGTCTTCCTGCTGGCCGGGACCGTGATGGTCTACTGGCTGACCGCGTCGGTCAACGGCGATCCGACGCTGGCCTTCGAGTCCGGCGGGATGGAGGCGCTCGCGACGGCCGCGCAAGCCGAACCCGGCTTCGCGCAGGCCGCGTTCTTCCTGCTGATCGCCGGCTTCGGCGTCAAGGCGGCGCTGATGCCCCTCCATTCGTGGCTCGCGGACGCGATGGTCGCGCCGACGCCGGTCTCCGGGCTGCTCCACGCGGTCGCGGTCGTCAAGTCCGGCGCCTTCGGCGTCGCGCGGGTCATCCTCGACGTCTACGGCCCGGGACTGATCCACGACCTGCCCCTCGACGTTCCGGGGATCGGCGAGGTCGGGCTCAACATCCCCGTCGCGATCGTCGCCGCGTTCACGCTGACCGCGGCCTCTATCATCGCGATGCGCAAGGACCACCTCAAGCGCCGGCTGGCGTACTCGACGACCGCACAGCTGTCCTACATCGTGCTCGGGCTCTCGATGTTACACCCCTACGCGATGGTCGGCGCCTTGTTCCACATCCCCGCCCACGCGTTCGCGAAGCTCACCCTGTTCTTCTGTGCGGGGGCGATCCACGTCGAGACGCACACCGACTACATCAGCGACATGGCCGGGATCGGTAAGCGGATGCCGCTAACGCTGTCGGCGTTCACGATCGGCGCGGCCGGGATGGCCGGCCTGCCGCCGATCGCCGGCTTCGTCAGCAAGTTCTACATGCTGATCGGCTCCGGCTACATGGGCGGCGAGTACTGGATCTTCGCCGGCACGCTGCTCCTCTCGGGCGTGCTCAACATCGCCTACTTCTGGCCGGTCGTCTACACGGCCTTCTTCGAGAGCGAGGACCGCCACGACGCCAAACCGGTCCTCGAGTTCCCGCGCGGCGGGATCTTCGAGTCCTATGGCGCCGGCGCCGAGGGACAGAAGGAACACGTCGCCGCGGACGGCGGCTCCTCGTCGGCCGATCGCTCCGGGTCGAAATCCGAGTCCGAATCGGACGCCGCGGAATCGAATCCGGCCCCGGCGGGAACGGACGACTCGGACGCCACGGACGCCGACGTCGAAGACGACGATTACGACTACGCCGTCGATAGGTACCCGAGCGACGCCGACGTTCCGGCGGGAGATCACGTCAGCGCCGTCGACCACCACGGCGACCACGACGACCACCTCACCGGCGGGCCGCCGGCCGGCGGCTGGCCGCGTCACTCGCCCCTCGGCGAGAGCACGTGGCTCATGCTGGCGCCGATCGCGATCATCGCGACCGGCGCGGTCGTCCTCGGCGTCGTCCCCGACCACGCCGTCTTCCTCGACCTGATCACGCACATCGTGGAGGGCGTCTTCGGCGTCGACTCCTTCGACCAACTGCAGGGCCTGTCCCTCGAGGAGGCCCTGGAGGTGATGTCCGAATGATCGAAAGCGATCTCCTGACGATGGCCTACCCGCCGCTGCTGGTGTTCGCGGCGGCGCTGCTCGTGCTCGTACTGCCCCGGATCGCCGGCTTCGCCGCCGGCGCGCTGAGCCTCGCGGGCGTGTTGGCGATCTCGGTGTACGCGCCCGGCGGCGAGTACCTGACGGGCACCTTCCTCGGGTTCGACGTCGTCGCCTTCCACGTCGACGGCTTCTCCCAGATGATCGGGATCGGGCTGGGCTTCCTCGGGATCTGTTCGGTCATCTACGCCTACTCGAGCGGCGCCAGTCGCGAGCTCGTCGCGATCGCACTGACGTACGTCGCCTCCTCGCTGGGGGCCGCGTTCGCGGGCGACTGGCTCGTGCTCGTGTTCATGTGGGAGCTGATGGCCGTCACGAGCACGCTGGTCGTCTGGCACTACGGCGGCGACGCCGTCCGGGCCGGCTTCCGCTACGCGCTCTTTCACGGCACCGGCGGCGTGATCGTGCTGCTGGCCGTCGCCGCCCACTACGTCGAGGCCGGGACGTTCGTCTACGACGGCACCGGGATCGCGTCCGGACTGCCGGCGATGCTCGCGGTGCTCGGCATGGGCGTCAACGTCGGCTTCATCGGCCTCCACACGTGGCTGCCCGACACCTACCCCCGACCGCACTTCGCGGCGTCGGTGTTCCTCTCGGTCTACACCACGAAGACGAGCGCCTTCGTCCTCTACCGGGCGTTCCCCATCGGCGCCGAGAGCGATCTCGGGATCTACATCGCGTACATGGGCGGGCTGATGTCCGTCTACGGGGCGACGTTCGCCCTGTTGCAACACGACATGCGGGCGCTGCTGTCCTACCACATCCAGGCCCAGTTGGGCTACATCGTCGCCGGGATCGGGATGGGCGCCTGGATGGTCGAAACCGAGATCGCCACCGCCGGGGCGATGAGCCACCTGTTCAACAACATCCTGTTCAAGAGCCTGCTGTTCATGGCCGTCGGCGTCGTCATCTTCCGGACCGGCGAGGAGGACCTCTACAAACTCGGCGGGCTCTGGCGCGAGATGCCCCTGACGGCGATCGGATTCGCCCTCGGCGCGCTCTCGATCACCGCGATCCCCGGCTTCAACGGCTACATCAGCAAGGGGATGCTCTTCGACGCGGCCGACCCGCACTACTACGGGGTCCACGAGTTCGAGGCGCTGTACTGGCTGCTCTGGCTCGGCGCGATCGGGACGCTCCTGTCGTTCATCAAACTCGGCTACTACGTCTTCCTCCACGGCGAGAGCGACATCTCGGTGCCCGACGCCAAGCCCGGCCAGACGATCGCCATGCTCGGGCTGGGCGGCGCCTGTCTCCTCTTCGGCGTCTGGTGGCAGGGGCTGGCCGACCTCGCGCCGACGATCCACGTCCACGGCGGCCACTACGAATTCGCCTACCCCGGCGGCGGCGAGAGCGAACTCCACCCCTACAGCCCGAGTCACCTCGAGACGGCGGGGATCCTGACGGCGGTCGCGCTCGTCACCTTCGCCGTCGTCCGCAAGCCCCTCTCGAAGCTCGATCTGGGCGATCCGGCCCGGGTCGTCTTCCCCGCGGGCTACTACGTCGGTCGGTGGTCGATGCTCGCGACGACCGAACTCTACCGGATCGTCGACGCCGCGGCCGTCGGCCTCGTCAAGCGCTGCTACTGGATCGGTAACAACCCCGTGCTGGCCGTCGACGCGGCCGCCCGTCGCCTTCCCGGTGTCGACGTCGAGGACCGCCAGCCGACCGACGGCGGGCGGCCGTCGACGATCCACCTCCGGGCGAGCATCGGGACCACCGTCCTCCTGCTGACCGTCGTGCTGACGGTGGTCCTCCTGGTGCTCCTCGGCTGAGGCACCGCAGCTACCGCTCCGTTCTCGAGAGAGAAGTCAATACAGTCGAGTCAGTTATTTTCCGACCGCTCGTCTCCTTCGCTCGAGTCGATCGGATCGACGTCGATCACGACCGGCTGCTCTTCCGGAACGGCGATCGCCTGCTCGAGCACCGACGCGCGAAGCGCGGGTTTCGCGTCGGTCGCCTCGCGCCGGTAGTCGGCGTCCTCGCCGTCGCCGGTGCCGGTGCCGCGGACGCCCCGCGGGGTCAGGTAGTCGCCGTCGACGTCGACGTCGGCGGCTTCGCAGAGGCGTTTGAGCACCGACCGGGCGCCCTCGGTCGTGATCGCCGGCGGGGCGATCGCCCGCTCGCGGGCGAGTTGCGTCGCCGTTCGCTCGTCGAGCAGCGACTCGATCCGGGCCTCGTCGCGGCCGCGCTCGGCCAGCACCTCCCTGACCCGCCGAGCGATCGAGGGCGCGTGGCGGGTCGGGAACAGCGGCCAGTCGTTCGAGGGCGGATCGAGGACGACCCGGTACCGGCGCAGCGGCGTCCGGGCCGGCGCCGGCAGCGGCACGTCCTCTAACCGCTGGGACTTGCCCAGCACGCGGATCGTCCCGGTGTAGAAGTCGACGTCGTCCCAGGTGGCGCCGGTGCGTCGCTCGTCGTCCGGGACCCGAAACAGTTCGGAGCCCCGGACGCCCGAGTGGGCGAGCACGGCGACCATCGCGTACTCCCGGAGCCGATTCCGGCGCTCGTCGCGGTCGACCCCGTCCGCCGCGGCCTCGAGGGCCCGCTCGCGGACGTGGGTCTCGAGGCGGCGGCGCTGGTCGGCCGTCCAGAACTCGCTGTCGGGTCGCTCCTCGGCGGTCGGCAGGGCGGATTCGGCCGCATCGGTCGCGGCCGGGTTCGTCTCCAAGATCCCGCCGCGGACGCACCACGAGAGAAAGGCCCGGACGACCGCGTAGTAGGTCCCGGCCGTGGAGGCGGCGTACTCGCCGCGGTCGGCTCGAGCCCGCAACTCGTCCGCGTACGATCGCATGTGCTCGACCTCGAGGGCGAACAGCGAGCGGACGCCGTGTTCGCCCTCGAGCCAGTCGGTCCAGCGGCGCAGGATCGATTCGGCGTTCGAGGCGTAGGTGCCGGCGCCCGGGCCGTCCGGGTCGCCGACCGCCTTCCGCTGGAGGTAGGCGTCGACCGCGTCGACGACGGTGACGTCGGCGTCGGAATCGGAGTCGGTCACGACTCGATCACCCGCAGCACCCGCCTCGTGAGATCGCCGCCGCTGATCATCTACTCGTACGATACTGCGCCAGCGTCCTAAATCTGTGTTTCGGTCGCACGGGGTCGACCGATGTCCGTCGCCGTCAGTTGGTCGCGCCGAAGCGACGCACGTCGGCGTAGTCGCTGATCAGCCCGTCGACGCCGGCCGCCGCCAACTGTTCGGCCTGGTACCAGGTCTCGAGGGTGAAGACGTTCACGTCCCGCCCCTCCTCGTGGGCGACCGCGAGGAGGTCGATCTCGTCCCAGCCGGCGTCCGCCGCGTAGTGCTGGTCGGCGTAGAACGGCGTCCCGCGGATCATGTCGTACGGCGGATGGACCGCCTCGGCCTCGTACCGGCGGGCGACTTCGACGCCGGCCTCGACGGAGTCCCAGAGCAGCGGCGCGACCGGGTAGTCCGACGCCTCGCGGGTCGTCGCCAGCGCGGCCTCGTAGAACGACGAGAAGAGGTACTCGTGGTCGAAGTCGTCGACGACCGCGAGCACGTCGGCGACGAACGGCTGCCAGATCTCTTTCTGCGTCGCGAGCTCCTCGCTCGAGAGCGACTCGGCGAATCGGACGTCGAACGAGCCCGGGTTCTTCAGTTCGACGTTGACGCCGACGTGGGACGGGATCGCCGCGAGGGTCTCGCGCAGTCGGGGGACGGTCTCGCCGCTCTCGAGGACCTCGGCGCTCGTGACGGTCTCGGTGTCGGTCTCCCAGACGACGCCCTCGGTGTCGGTCAGTCCGCGCTCGCCGCCGTCGCGCTCGGCGAGCCGGTCGTCGTGGAAGACGACGACGTCGTCGTCGGCGGTCGGCACGACGTCGATTTCGATCATGTCCGCGCCGCGGGACGGCGCGTACGGCGACTGGATGCCGCGGGCCGACGCCTCGACGGCGCCGACGGTGTTCTCGGGGTAGAGGCCGGCGAATCCGCGGTGGGCGATCAGCTCCGGCTCGTCGGTTCGATCGGTGAACCCGCGTTCGCGCGATCGGTTGCGCCCTCGATTGTCGGCGCCGGCGGGCCGATCGCGATCGCCGTCGTTCCCGCGGCCGCGGTCGGCACTCGCGGCGCCGACCATGCCGGTCGCCGTCGCTCCCGCGGCGGCGATAAACGATCGTCGTCGGAGCGCGGAGCTCGAGGTGTCTGGGTGGCCGGTTCGTCTCTCGTCGCCGTTGGTATCGGACATCCGTACGATGGCGGACCCGAAATACGAATAATAGATCTTATATTTCTGATTTATACGAAACCGTGACGGTATCCGTGTCAACGTCGCGCACTGGGCAGTCGGGAAGGACTATAATCAGCTACGGGGCGAGCCGCGGATCGACCGGATTCGACGACTGATCGGTGCGGCTGACTGTCAGTTCGGCGGAACGGTCTCCGCGGGTGACTATCGGCATTATATCTGGCGATGAAGTACGTCGAACTATGACTCCCACGACGTCACGACGGTCGATCCTGGCCGGGATCGCTGTCGGGACCGTCGCAGGGGTGGCCGGTTGTCTCGCGGACGGCCGCGACGTCGAGGAATCGGTCACCGAACGGCGTTCCGCGGCCGACCTCTCCGCGGTGGCCGTCTCGACGGCGATCGGCGACGTTACCGTTCGGCCGACGTCTCGAGACGAGGTCGTCGTCGACGGCCGGAAGGCCGCCGTCAGCCCGGACGACCTCGAGACGATCGGGCTCGAGACGACCACCGACGGCGACTGCCTCGAGCTGGCGGTCGAGCGGGACGAGTCGCGGACGCTCTTCGGTCTCCGACCCCTTCCGGTTCTCGACCTCTCCATCGCCGTTCCCGAGCGCCTCGCGGTTCAGAGCGTCGATACGAAGACGGGCGAAATCGACGTCAGCGACGTCCGCGGCGATCTCGTCGCGGTCACGGAAACCGGAGACGTCCGCGCCGAAGCCGTCGACGGAACCGTCTCCGCGACGACCGAGGCCGGAGCGCTCGATCTCGTCGATCCGACGTCGATCGAGCGCCTCGAGACCGACTCCGGCGACGTCACGGCGACGCTGCCGGATATCGAGCGGGACGCGACGATCGAGACGTCGTCCGGCGACGTCGAACTGCGTCTCCCCGACGAACTCGATCTGACGCTCGACATCACGACCGACTCGGGCGAGATCACCGTCTCCGACGTTGGGGCGCTGCCGGAGATGGCCGGCGATTCGCTGATCGAGGCCGTCGTCGGGCAGGGAACGCACCGACTCGAGGTACGGACGGAGACGGGCGACGTGACGGTGACCGGGAGGGAGTAATCGATATAGCGGTATGGGATTCATCGAACCGACGTCTGATCGATATACCGGCGAAGAACGTCTGAGGTGGATGAATACTAGAGTTTGGCCGATACAGAGTCCCCACTTTGGATTAGGCCAGTAATCACAAGTATCCTTATTGTTCGGTCCGCCGTACGGTGGTCGTAGTTGATGGACTCCAGCGATTCAGCGGTTTCATCCGACGGAACGGCCCTCGAGACCGCCCTTGCAGAGTGCCTCGAATCGAAGTCCGGCACCTCGCCGAACTATCGGCAGAACTTCGAGCGCGTCGTCGGCGCGTGGATCGACTTCTGCGACCGAAAAGACGTCGCGACACTCGAGGCCGTCTCGAAGCGCACGATGAACCAGTACTCGGCGCATCTCGCCCGCCGGATCGAAGCCGGTAACTCCGACAACGTCGATGGCGGGATCTCTGCGACGACCGCGTGGACGTACTACGACTACGTCTCGGCGTTCCTCTCGTGGGCCGTTCGCCACGAGTATCTCGCGGAGAACCCGGCCGACAAAGCCGTCGCTCGCGAGAGTCTCCCCGACCGCCCCTCGAGCGGCGAGTACGACCGCCAGTACTGGCAACCCGAGCAACGAAAGACGGTCGTGGACTTCGTCCGGCGCCGCGTCGACAGCGCCTACCAGGATCCGATCGCCCCGACGCCGATCCTCCATAAGCGTCTGCGGGACCGCGCACTCGTCGCGACGATCGCTTACTCCGGGGTTCGCGGCGGCGAAGTGCTGAAAGATCCGAACGACTCGCGACGGACCGGGCTGCGGTGGTCGCACGTCGATTTCGAGGAAGGAGTGGCGTGGATTCTCGGGAAGAATCAGGACACCGAACCGGCGCAGTTCCCGGAGCAAGTGACCGACCCACTCGAGCGCTGGTATGAGGCCTACGACCCGCCGAGCGATGACTGGCCGGTGTTTCCCTCGATGCACGTCCCGACGCTCTCGCGCCGGATTGCCGACGCCCTCGGCGGCGACGAACGCGACCGGCGGACCGCCGACCGCCATCACTGGACGGTCGCACTCGAGGCCGGCGTCGAACCGACGTCGATTACGACTGAGGGCGTCCGGTCGCTCATGAAGCGACTGAGCGCTGTTGCGGAGGTGCCGGGCCTCGATCTCGAGGCTGGCGAGTATCTGACCTTACACGGCGCCCGCCGAGGTGTCGGCGAGTTCCTGTATCGAAACGTGAGTCACGAACAGGCCCAACGGACGCTCCGACACGCCGACCCGCAGACGACCAGCGAGATGTACTCGCACATCGACGCGAGTGAACTGGCCGACGATAACACGGAAGCGTTCGACCGGGAGTGAAGATGCCGATAGGCTCCCGGATTGCGCTCTCCGAACCCCACTCGCGGTCGGGACTCCCCGGGAGCAGATAATTGCCGATCAGATTCAGGTCGGGAGCTAAGCGGGTCGACGCGTATTCCGGAATAGCACTATCGTGACGGATACTACGCCGGCGAGTCCGTTCGATTCGTTCGAGTCCCGACCGTACAGTGACACCTCGAGAAGCCGATGACCGATGCATCGCTCCGCCGCAGTTGGCTCGTCTCCGCCGCGTCGCTCGCGCTCTGGGCCGTTAGCACCGTCTCGCTGCTCTGCTACATAGTCGTTCTCGGCCCCTCGAGCGTTCAGCGACAGGTCCCCGAACGACTCTCCCGGAGCGCCCTCGAGTCGGGCGTCGAACCGCTGGTCGTCCTGCTGGGGTCGACGGTCGCGCTCGGTGCGCTCGCGGTGGTCTCGCTGCTGTACTACAGCTACGCGCAGTGGCGACACGTGCAGCGGCGTCGGCGTCGGCTCGAGTCCGAATCGGCGTCCGACTCCGACCTCGGTGTCGAACGGACGTAACGCGACCTCTGAGACGTCTCAGTCGTCTTGCTCCGGGCCAGCGGTCGCGTTTTCGTCGTCGCTATCGTTCTCCTCGCTCTCGTTGGCGTCCGGAGCGTAGCCCGTCGGCTCGCCTTCCTCCTCCATGTCGTCGCCGACCTCGTCCGGGTGTTCGGCCTGTTCGTCGTCGCTCGCGTTACCGTTATCGTCGCCGTCGCTCTCGTTGGTCTCGGTGTCGGTCTCGTTCTCGTCGCCAGGCCCGCTGTCGCTACAGCCGGCCAGTAGCGCCATCGATCCGACCGCGCCGAGACCCAGTTCGAGCGTCCGTCTGCGGGAACAATCCATCGTCGTCTTCGAGTGGTATTCGAGACGGCAGTATATCGCCGGTGCTTGCGATACCGTACCCGTCGCCGTCTCGAGTCCGCCGACGCGATCGGTTCGGCCGTCCGGGTCAGGACGGATGCTGGTGTCTGACCTTCTCGGCGATCTGTCCCGGCACGGGCGTCCCGCAGTCCGTACACTTCCAGCTGGGCGTCGCGATCCCCGGCTCCTTTTCGAGGTCCTGTTTGAACTCGAGGAGGGCGCCGCAGGTACAGCGGTAGGTCGTGCGGGTCATAGACGGTAGATCACGGTGAATGGAAGTAAATGATTGGTCCACGGCGCTCCCGTCCCGATCGAGAACCACAGATGCCGCGGAACGACAACGCATACGGTCGCGACCGCCTTGATATGGATCGATGACCGAAACGGAACAGCGGATCGCCGTCGCCGACGGGGAGACGATCGCCGCCGTCCACCACGAGGCCCCCGGCGACGACTGGATCGTCTTCTGTCACGGCTTTCTGAGCGACAAGAGCGGGAGCTACGAGCGTCGGTGTCGACGGGCGGTCGAGCACGGGTACGATGCCGTTCGATTCGACTTCCGCGGCTGCGGGGACTCCGACGGACGGTTCGTCGAACAGACGCTGAGCGACAAACTCGCGGATCTGCGCGCCGTCCTCGACTACTTCGCGCCGCCGTCGGTCGTCCTCTTCGGCTCGAGTTTCGGCGGCAAGGTCGCGTTCCACGCGGCCGTCGACGACGAGCGGGTCGCGGCCGTCGCGACGAGAGCGCCCGTGACGTACAACCGCGCGTTCGACGAGTATCGGGCGATCGTCGAGCGCGAGTCCTCGAGTCGGCAAGCGGCGGGATCCGAGCAACGCGAAGGTCCCGAGAATACGAGCGGTGGAACCGCGAGAGCGAAGCGAGACGCGAACCGCGAGGGCGTCTACGAGTTCGAAACCGGCGACCGAATCGACGAGCGGTTCTTCGACGATTTCGAGTCGTACGCGTTCGGTGACGTCGTCGCTTCCCTCTCGGTTCCGGTCGCGATCTTCCACGGGCGCGAGGACGACTCCGTCGCCGTCGGCGACAGCGTCGACGCCGCGGCCGCCCTGGAAACGGACGTCCTCCTCGAGGCGTTCGCGACGGAGGGACATCGGTTCTCGACCGACGCGGAGTCTCGCCTGCTCGAGCGACTGTTCCACTGGCTCGAAACGCGGTGAGGTCGAACCCGTCGTCGATCGTTTCGCTTCGCCCGACACGATAAACCACATTTCGATATACGAATAATTCTTGCGACCACGACGCTCGAGGCGGCATCGATATCCCCGTGGATCCCTCCTCGTTCCGATGATGAATTCGAAAGCGCATTTTCTCGGTCAGAAAAATCGGACCGCTTTTGATACTAATAGGGAAACGAACAGGTAGCAGTGAGTGAGGATACCGATTTATCGACGGTGCTCGCCGTGCTCGACGACGAGTACGCACGTGATATCCTCACCCATACGAGCATCGAACCCATGTCTGCTAGTACCCTGAGCGAACGGTGTGATGCGTCCCTGCCCACGATCTACCGACGGCTCGATCGTCTCGAAGAGTGTCAACTCGTCTCCGAGGAGACCGAACTCGCCCCCGACGGCAATCACTACAGCGTCTACAGCGCGAACCTCGAGTCGCTGGAGCTCTCCCTCGGTGACGGCGAGTTCGAACTCGAGGTCACCTACCAAGACGAAGCGGACGTCGCCGACAAGTTCACCCGCATGTGGGAGGGGATGCGATGAGCCAGGACGTCGTTCGAATCGACCAAGCACCCCTGTTCGAACTGTTGACCGTCGCGAGTCTCTTCCTCGTCGCGCTGATCGGGACGCTCATCGCGTACCAGGCCTACCGCGGCTACCGTCGCAACGACGCGTCGTCGATGTTCTATCTCGCCGTCGGCCTGCTCTTTCTCACCCTCTGTCCGTTTCTGATCAACGTGACGGTGACGACCGCGTTACAGGCGGATCAGGTCGTCACGGTCTTTCTCGAAAACGTCAGCAGACTCGTCGGACTGGTCGCGATCATGTACTCGCTGTACGGGCAGCATTAAGGGTTCGACGCGACCGAAATCGGTCGGAACGCGATTCTCTGTGGGCCGAAGCGAACTGCGGGGAGAGGGGACGGATGAGCCAGGCCGGCCCGGATGGGGAAGGCCGGCCTGACGTTCAGGGTGGGGCTAGACGATGGGGATGGGATGATCGGATTCGACGGGGAGAGTGCCGCCGGGATCGGGTTCTCCGCCCCGGTCACTCCTTTCGGCTGTCCACTAATAGTGATACGAGCGTGTTTTCTGGGTCGGAAAATCCTCGCTAGTCGGCGACTCGTCGACGGAGACCGCTGGCAGCGCGGTCGCTGACGGCTCGGACGGCGGTTCCACAGATTCTTTGGACCGCCGCTCGAGAGATCCGATATGCACTATCTCGTCGGAACGACGTCCGTCCACACGACGGCGGCGATCTGCGACTACCTCGACGAGCGGGCGACGGCCGACGACACCGTCACGGTCGTCGCCGTCGCGTCGGCCGACGACGCGACGGCCCGTCGGGACGCACAGGAGGCGCTGAACGTCGCCCCCGTCAGACTGGCGACCGTCGGGGAGGTCCGGACGGAGCTTCGCGAGGACGATGACGACCCGGCTGCGGGCCTGCTCGAGGAAGCGGCGACCGCCGAGGCCGACGAACTCCTGATCACGCCGCGCGAGGTGACCGCCGACGCTACCTCGGGCGTCGGAACGACCGCTCGCGCCCTCCTCGAGGAGTCGTCGTTGCCCGTCGTCGTCGTTCCGGCTTCCGAACTGTAAACGCGCAACGCGCAAAGCCGAACGCGATCGACGGTCGTCGCCGGCGACGCGGGTCGGCGTCCGCAGTCGATCACTTTCACTTCCATTGACTCTCACTACTTTCGAAACGAGTGCCTTCGCCGCGGTAGCGGACGGCTACTTAATCGGCTCTTCCGCGAACCGATCACGTAATGTGCGACGAAATTCCGTTATTCGAAATTCCGTGGGACGAAAACGACGTGACCAACGCCGTCGATTCGCTCACTCGTGGCTCCTACTGGGCGAACGGGCCGTACATCGAGGAGTTCGAGCGCGGACTCGAGGAGTACCTCGGCATCGAGCACGCGATAACGGTCAACTCCGGGACGACGGCGCTGGTCGCCGCGCTGACGGCACACGGAATCGGCGAGGGCGACGAGGTGATCGTCCCCTCGTTTACGTTCATCGCGACGGCGAACGCCGTCCGACTCGTCGGTGCGCGACCGGTATTCGCCGACATCGAACGGGAGACGTACGGGATCGATCCGGAGCACGCCGCGACGCTGATAACCGACGATACGGCCGCGATCGTGCCCGTCCATCCGTACGGCGCCCCCTGCGAGGTCGGGCTGCTCGAGGATATCGCCGCCGACGCAGACGTGGCGCTGATCGAGGACGCCGCCGAGGCGTTCGGATCCGATTACCGCGGCCGCACGCTGGGGACGATCGGCGACTCCGCCGCGCTGAGTTTCTGTCAGAACAAGGTCCTGCCGACCGGCGAGGGCGGAGCCGTCGTCACCGACGACGACGACGTCGCTCGCCGACTCGACCGGTTTCGCTCGCACGGTCGGGCCTCGGAGGACTACTTCGACTCGAGCGATAGCGGCGAGTACGTCAGCCTGGGAACGAACGTCCGAATGTCGGATCTCGTCGCGAGCATCGGCTGTTCCCAACTCGAGAAGGTCGAAGACCACATCGCGAACCGACGGCGCGTCGCGACGCGCCTCTCCGAGGGACTCGCGGACGTCGACGGCGTCGAACCCCACACGGCGGGCGGTCGCGGCCGGCACGTCTACCAGCTCTATACCGTTTCCTTCGACGAAAGCGTCGATCGAGACGTCGTTATCGACACGTTATCTTCCCGGGGTATCTCGTCGAAAATCTACTGGGAGCCGGCCGTTCATCTGACGCAGAGCTACCGCGACGAGTACGGCTACCAACCGGGTTCGCTCCCCGTCACGGAGGAAGTCGCGGGACGCGTTCTCTCGCTACCGATGCACCCGGAACTCTCCGCGGATCAGATCGACCGTATCACGTCGGCCGTCGAGACCGGCGTCGAACGCGGGCGGGAAGTCGAGACGGCGGATCGACCCAGACCGTCGAACTGACCGCTTTCGGTCGCTATTTTGAGGCGCCGACCGTCGGAAGGCGGGTTCACCGATCGGGTGCCGCGCTCGCTCGAGAACCGACTACCTGTCTAGAAAACCGATCCATAACAAAGGGGAACAATCCGGTTTGGATGAGTAGGCCGCGCTGACGTCGGTGCGAGACCGCGGATGCTGCGGCAGTTGGGGTCAAAGTCACCTATGAGATGGCCAGTTACAGCCGATGCAGGGACGTCGATCCGGACGGCGATCGCGCGGATCGATCGCTCCGATTACAGAGGTATCGTTGTCGTCGACGACGAAGACCGACTCGTCGGAACAGCGACGGTCGATCGACTCAGACAGGCTCTCCGCGACGGCGCCGCGCCCGACGCACCGGTTGCGACCGCCGTCGACGAGGAGCCGACCGTCGTCGACGCGAGCGACTGGCGGCGAACGGCCGACACCGATTCCGAGGCCCGCGAAAACGCGGCCGACGAGACGGTTGTCACGCCCGTCGTCGACGAGGACGGGACCGTTATCGACGTCACGGTCGCCGAGCGCCTCGACCGACCCGCGGCCGACGCCGAACCGACAGCCGCCGGCGTCGACCGAGTACTCGTCGTCGGCGGCGCGGGATACCTCGGCTCCGTCCTCTGCCGCCAACTCCTCGACGAGGGGTACGACGTCCGCGTTCTCGATCCGCTGCTGTACGGCGACGGCGGGATCGCCGCGCTGACCGACAACGATCGGTTCACGCTGCTCCGTGACGACGCGCGATCGGTCGACGCGGTCCTCGAGGCGATCGACGGCGTCGACGCGGTCGTTCACCTCGGCGGGATCGTCGGCGATCCGGCCTCCGAAATCGATCCCGAGAAGACCCTCGAGTACAACCTCCACTCGACGCAGCTCCTGGCGTCGCTGTGCAAGTACCACGGCATCACGCGGTTCCTCTTCGCTTCGACGTGTAGCGTCTACGGCCGATCCGACGGCGATACCGGACGCCTCTCCGAGGACGACGCGCGCAACCCCGTCTCGTTGTACGCCCGACTGAAGATCCAGTCCGAACGCGTGCTCCGCGAGCTCGCCGACGAACACTTCTCTCCGACGATCCTCCGGATGGCGACGGTCTACGGCCGATCGCCGCGGATGCGGTTCGATCTCGTCGGGAACATCCTCCCCGCGAAAGCCCACTCGGAGGACGTCGTCCCCGTCTTCGGCGGCGACCAGTACCGACCGAACGTCCACGTCGACGACGCCGCTCGCGCGTACGTGGAGTGTCTCGCGGCGCCGATCGAGGACGTCGGCGACGCCGTCTTCAACGTCGGCTCGAACGAGCAGAACTATCGGATCGACGAACTCGCGACCATCGTCGAGGACTGTTTCCCCGACGCGTCGATCGAATACCACGACGAACTGACCGACGAGCGGAGCTACCGCGTCGAGTTCGACAGGATTCGATCGGTGCTAGACTTCGAGCCCGAACGAACGGTCCGCGATCACTGCCTCGAGTTGCGAGAGGCGTTCGAAGCCGGGCTGTACGACGAGTACACGGCCACCAGGTACAACAACTACGAAACGCTCGACCGGGCTCCGAACTTCGAAAACACGACCGCCGTTCTCGAGTCCGACGACGAGCCGAAGACCGAGCGCCCGCACGAAAAGCTCCCCTCCGGCGAAGTGTAGTCCGATCGAGGTGGTGCCGACTGCCGCTAGCTGCGACCTGTCTGCTAACTATCGGCGTAGACCCGCCCGTATACGCCCGGATGCTGCGTGGTCAACTGTTTCACATAACAGCGTCTAAAAATATGTGCGATGGTAGCAACAGCTATTCATCGAGGTTGGAGTCGGTATCGCTCGGTACCGATCGTCTACCGGATCGGCGCGGCGTTCGTCCTCGGATCGATCGCCGTCCTCGCGGGGATCGGGACCGCGGGCGTCCCGAGTGCGGACCTGATCCTGATGACGCTCGTCCTGACCCAGGTCGGGCTCCCCGTCGAGGTCGTCGGCTTCATCGCGGGCATCGATCCGCTGCTCGACCGCCTGCGAACCATGACCAACGTTACCGGCGATCTGGCCGTCGCGACGCTCGTCGGTCACCTGAACGGCGAGGTCGACTTCTCGAGCGGCTCGTGGAGCGGGACGACGGCGGCGAGTCCGAGCGATGACTGACGGGTTCGACCGCTCCCGGAGGAGGAACCGTCGCTGCACCCGATCCGAGGTCTGAAAACAGTCTCTCGATTACCGATTCTCGCGCTGCTCGACCTTGTTCAGTTCGATCAGCAGTCGGAAGATCGCCTTCACGAGGTTGGCGTCGACGTCGAACTGTTCGGCGTTCTCTCCGGCCCGCTCCATCACCTGCTGTTCTTGCTTCTCGTCGGTCGTCGGCAGCCCCTGTTCGTCCTTGACCTGGGCGATGGTATCGGCGACGTAGGTGCGCTGGGCGATCAGTTCGACGATCTCGCGGTCGATCGTCTGGATCTCCTCGCGCAGTTCGTCGAGGCTCATCTCGTCAGGCAGTCGGTTCTCCGTCCCGCCGTCCGCGGCTGTCTCGTTGCGAGTCATGTCGTTCGTGTTCCGTCCGTTCGCGTCGTCAGTAATCGTGTCGTTCCGTCTCGGTCGTCCCACCGATCACGGACCGCCTCGAGCGTCGAGCGATCGCCGACGGCGACGTAGCTCGGGCCCGTCCCCGACAGGGAGACGCCCGCGACCTCGGGCATGACGTCGATCATCGGTCCCGTCGGGAACTCGAGGGCGGCCGAGAAGGCGAAGCCGTTGACGGTCATCGCCTCGCCGTAGCGACCGTCGAGGGCGAGGTCCGCGACGAGCTCGGCCATCGGCGCGACGCGCTCGCAGGCCGAGATATCGGCGTCGGCGCTGAAGGACTGTTCCGGCGGCGTGTAGACGAGCGCGTCCCAGTCGACCGTCTCTCGAGCGAGCAGTTCGTCGGTCGCGTTGTCGGTGACGGTGACGCCGCCGAGCATGCTCGCGCTGGCGTCGTCGAAGGCGCCCGTCGCGGTGACGCCGGCGTCACGAGCCGCGCGAACGCCCAGCCGACAGGCGTCGATCCGGTCGACCGTGTCGGCGATCTCGAGGGCGTCGAGCGTCGCGAGCACGGTCGCGTTCGCCGCGGCGCTGGAGCTCTTCAGACCCGCGGCCATCGGCACCTCGCTGTCCGTTCGGACTCGAGCGCCGACGGTCGAGGCGTCGAGGCCCGCCGCGTCGGCGTGCTCGGCGAGCGTCATCGCGACGCAGCGCTCGATGAGCGTCGTGTCGGCGTCGGGCTGTCCCGCGATTTCGGCGTCGATCTCGCCGTCGTCGGTGAGTTCGACGGTAGCTGTCGTCTCGAGGTCGATCGCAAACGCCGAGCCGGTCCCGGTCGCGAGCGCGTTGAGAACCGTTCCGGCTGCTGGGGCGACGGCGCGGCCGTCCATAGTCACACTCTCTCAGACCGCCTACTTACGGCTGACGGTTCGTCGGATCCGCGGGCTCCCGCCGTCTCGCGGCCACGGACGCGATCGTCCGATCGGTAGCCACCGGCCCGCGTCTCGCGGCGGCGGACCGACGACGGAACCGACCGCTTTTCCGGGATCCGCCCGAACGAGCGACCAATGAGCGCGCGCAACAACGTCGCACCCAGCACGATTGCCGTCGACTTCGTCGAGGGCGGCGTCGTCGTCGAGTACCTCGACGGTCGGGACGTCTTCTATCACGGTCCGCCGAAACCCGTCGAGGGAGCGATCACGACGCCGCCGGGCAAGGAAGTGCACGTCCTCGTCACTGACCCCGACGGCGTCGAGGGCGTCATGACCTACGTCAACGACCGCAACACCCACGACGACATCCTCGAGTCGACCGGCGTCGGCCGCGTGATGCTCGACCGCGACGACGAGGAGGAGCTGTTCCCCGGCGTCACCGTCGCCACGGAGGGCTACTCGATCCGCGTCGAGGCCGACCTCTCGGCGGTCGACGGCCGCGTGTTCGTCTTCGCCGAGGACGAGATGAGCGAGCACGCCTACGAACTCGTCGAGCGCGTCGACGAGGACGCCGACGCGACCGTCGAGGACGAATCGGACGGCACCGCCAACGGTGACGACACCGCCGGCGACGAGTCCGGCACGAACTGGGGTTAAGCGATGCCGCTACAGAAACCCTGGCGGGACCTCGACCGGGACGCGGTCTCGAGCGCGCCCGATCGACCCGGCGTCTACGAGTTCGGCGACAGTTCGGGGACGGTGCAGGCGGTCGATCACGGCGTCCTCCGCGACGAACTCAAAACCGCGTTGGCCTACGGCGACGCCGACCGCGTGCGATGGACGGAAACCCACACGCTCGAGCAGGCTCGCGAACTCGCCGCCGAGCATCGCGAGCGACTCGAGTGACGGTGCGTTCGGGATCGGGCGCTGTGAGACGCTTCTCGTTCTCGTTCGGTGACGGCTTTTCTCGGGGACCGATCCACAGTGACGAAACTCTCCGGGGTCTGAACGACTCTCCGTCGGGTCAGCAGCCGTTAGTGCGGGCCGGCACGCTCGTCGTTACCCATCGAACGAACGGGGGCCACCAGTATCGTAAAAGAGAAACGAGACTGCCTCAATAGCGAGGAGTCCCGTTAGAGCGTCATCCACCGATTCTAATCGGACTCCACCACTTTCTGCCTTTAGTAGTCGCCGTGTTTCTTGTGGCCCCTACCGCGCTTCTTCTTGTGGCCCTTACCGCGCTTCTTTTTGTGACCTTTGCCTTTCCCACGCTTCTTCTTCTTTTTGTGACCCTTGCCTTTCCCGCGTTTCTTCTTCTTTTTGTGGCCCTTGCCTTTTCCGCGCTTCCTCTTCGGCTTGTGGCCCTTCTTTTTGCCTCTCCCTTTCTTGCTGGCCTTTGTATTACCACGCTTCCCGCTTTTCTTCGATTTGTGTCCGGGCGGCGTTTTCTTATCGTAGTCGTCTTTTCCACTTGCCGAAGCGGCGCCGGTGAATCCGATCGCGGCGAGGCTCGCCGTCCCCACAGCTCGGAGGATACCCCGGCGGTCGCTCGTTTTCTTGTCTTCAGTCATTTTCGTTCTCGGGCGGGGTTCCGCCCGTCAGAGGGAACTTCGGGGATCTGTATTAACGGCTACAATCGTTACAACCGTTGACTACAACCGTTACAATCGTTTCGAGGCGTCAATTCTACATACTAACTATTCCCGATCGGGTGAATAAATCCGGGAAGATTCGGTGAAATTTAACGACGTTTATTCATCCTACGGAAAGTAACTCGATCTCAGTAATTAGACACGGGCCCAGACACGAGCGGACGTCGAAGGCGTCAAACCGTGCCGTAACCGGGCCGATAATTTCGGCCAGTGGGGAGAACCGATTTATGGTTCCCCCATACTGGTTCAGTTACGGTCCCTTACTAACGGGACGTTTCGATATAGCGCTCGAGAGTAACTGAGACGGCTGAGTTGCTTTCGGACGGAACGCTACGTTCAGCGTGCACGGTACTGAGGTAAACGACCGGTAGCACCGTTTCAGCGGTCGATTCCGCGTACTGGCTCTGGCCGCAGTGACGAATGGCGGTTCGCTGGGAACTCTGCGACATGTTGTCGAGAAAAACGTATCGCGTGAGAACCAGTAGCCCTGGTTAGATACGCGTAAAAGTGCGTTCACTGGGTCCCGCGCTGGATCGCCGTGATACCGGTTTTCGGGTCAGCGTTACTACGTGTATCGTCTACTGATTGTTACCAGAGCCGATCCCCGAGCGATCGATCCCGAGAATCAGGCCTCGGGATAACCGTTTACCGTTTCAACTGCTACTATCCGTAACCAATTGAGGGTTACCTCATAGCGACACAGTCTCCTTTTCGATAACGGTATTCCATCAGATCAATATATTCCCATTTCGGATGACGTTATCCTATAGGGGAAGAGCACTCTCAACACATTCGAGCGCTATCGTAGGTGTGATGGTACCCGAGCCCGAGGACATTCCCCCCGTGACCAACGGGCGCGCGCTGACGACGGACCGCGACAGACGGCACCTCGCCCGCGCCGGTGACGCGGACGATAACGACCACTATCAGGCCGTCTCGAGGGTTCGCCGGCGGATCCGCGAGAACATCGACGAAGACGTCGAACTGCTCCGGGAGCACAATCCGCGTCTGCTCGAGGAACTACGAGGCGTCGTCTGTGAACCGACGGAAGACGACGGTCCGTTAGACGAGGCCATCGAGCACATGATCGACGCCCTCGAGAACGTCAACCGCGTTCGCAGTCGGCGGTACGAGGCTGGAACGCAGGACGCCCGAGATCGGTCGGCCGACGGCGACGAAGACGGCGATCATGACGGGGGCCGGTCCGCAACCGAGGACGCTCGGCTCGAGACTGCGCTGAACCACATCGACGCCGCCCGACGAGCGCTCGTCGCCGAGACCGAGGAACCGGTTTCCGGGGCCGAACGGGACCCGGATCAGTGAAAGCACGCCCCACTCCTCGCATGCGGCACGCAGTAGGTTCCAGTTCCGCGCGTCCGGCCGTTCTCGCTCATTGTTCGTCACCGCTCTCCGTTCGTCGCCACCGCGTTCGGGTTACCAGTCCGCTCCACAATCGCGCGTGTGCCGCCTACGACCTGTTCCGGACTCTCGGGTTCGAACGCACGCTCGACCCGGGTGACCGGCGCCGCGGCGTCGACGCCGGTCGGTCACTGGATGTACGACGGATCGGAGCCGTCGCAGTGGTTCTCGTGTTCGGTCGCGTCTGACTTCTCGTCGAACAGCAGCCCGCAGGTCTCGCACTCCCACCAGGTCGCGTCGTCGCGCTCCGTCTGGAGTACCATAGGGAGGCAGTCACCGCGAACGGCAAAATGCGTTTCTCCGAATCTGGAGCCGTTATTCGTTACTTATCGATCTCGACGTTCGTGTGCGCATTCGACCGCGACTGCGCGTCCGCGGCGTCGTCGTCCAGCAGCCGCTGCATCTCGCGTTCGAACTCCGCCTCGCTGATCTCGCCGTCGACGTACTGCTCTTTGAGTCGCTGTCTGCGATCCTCGGTCGTCGGCTCGACTCGCTCCGAGGCGTCGAGCTGCCGCAGGACGGGATACTCGCGCTCGAGGCGCTCGACGATCGACACCAGCCGATCGCTTCGGGGGAGCGACGCGGTCCGGAGAACGGAGACGACCGTCGCGACCAGAAACGCGATCGCGATTAGCCCGAGGACGACCGCGGCGACGACCCACTCGGCGGCCGCCCCGAGCATCGCCAGCACGAGGACCTCCTCGCTGTAGGTCGTTCCCCCGGAGAGCACGGAGAGCGCGTCGAAGAGACCCAGTAGCCCGACGCCGACCAGTAGAATCCCGGTGACGACGAAGCCGCCGAAGTACAGCCAGTGACGCGATGCCATATGCGATAGTCAGCCACGGGATAAAGTAAGTGTACGGGGTCGGTCCGTCGAAACAGATCCCCGTCCGGTTACCGCTGCTAACGGGTCTACGCGTCGAGTTCGGTCAGTTCTTCGACGTCCGGAATCTTCTCGCTCGCGGTCGTGATCTGTTGCATGCGCTGTTCGTGTTTGTTATATGCGTACTCGGCGAGGTCCGACGGGCTCGGACCGGGGCCCGCCTCGGTGCTGGCCCCACCCTCGCCGGCGAGACTGTCCTGGACGAGCGGCACCAGTTCGTCGACCGTGTCCCGAAGCACGTCGGGATCGACCTCGCCGTCCATCACGAGCGACTTGAGTTGGGCCATCCCGAAGCCGACGTGGCGACCCTCGTCGCTGCGGACCAGTTCGAGCCCCTCGACCAGCCCCGGCAGATCGGGGAGGTCGGGCTCCTGCTCCCCGTACGCGAGTGTCAGCCCGTAGTAACCCGTCTGCGCGAGGATGCCCTCGATCGTCAGGTGGTAGTGACAGTGGGCCTTCGCGCGGTTCTCCGGTGTGTCGTCCTCGAGCAGGCGCGCCATCGCCCGTTCGTTGCGCTCGAAGAGTTCGTCGTAGGGGTCGTTGAACCACCGCTCGTCGGTCGGCGACGACCGTTCCTGTCCGCGTCGGTCCTCCTCCGTATGGATCACCTCCCGCCAGTAGCGGTCGAAGAAGTCGGTGTGTTTCGACTCCTCGTAGAGTTGGGTCGTGATGAACAGCTGGTCCTCGACGTCCTCGAGGACGACCGCCAGCGGCGCGAGGTCCTCGGTCACCGACTCCTCGCCGGCGCCGAACAGCGCCAGCGACCGTTTCAGCCCCTCGAACGCCGGGTCCGGGAGATCGGCGACGCCCTCGCGGTCCGCCTCGAGATCGATCTCGTGGGGGTCCCAGTGCTTTTCGACGGCGTTCCGGTAGTATCGATGGGAACGCGTCGACGAATCCAGTCGCATCTCGGGCCGTGCATCGCGCGTCATGTTCATGTGAGTATACGCTCGAGATCCCGATGAACTTGTATCTCGTACAGTAGGGTGTTTAAGTAATATCGGACGGACGCGATCGCATGGGGCTCATCGCGGAGTTCAGATTGACGTCGCTCGATCTCCCACTGACGGACGCGGTCGTGGCCGTCCCCGAGGTCACGGTCTACATCGAACGAATCCTCGTCGTCGATCCCGATCGACCCGTCGTCCTCTGTCGGGTCGTCGACGACTCTAACGGCGAATTCGGCGCCGCGTTGGCCGACGATCCCACGGTCGCAGAGCACATTCCGCTGGACGAATCGAGCGGCAGCACGTTCTATCGGATCAAACTTCGCAATCCGCCGGTCCCGATCTACCGGAAGTACGTCGAACTCGGCACCACGCCGCTCGACGGAATCGTGACCGTCGACGGCTGGTGGGGGCGCGCCCGGTTTCCCGGCCGCGAGGCGCTGGCCGAGTACCGCGCGTTCTGCGTCGATCGGGGTGCGTCCTTCCAACTCGAGCGACTCACGCGGGAATCGGCGGCGGACGATCCGCCGTTCGGCCTCACGCGGGAACAGTACGACGCGCTCGTCGCGGCCCGGGACGCGGGCTACTTCGCGGTACCGCGGGAGACGTCGACCGAGGAAATCGGCGAGCGACTGGGGATTTCGGGACCGTCTGCCTCCGAGCGCATTCGCCGGGGAATCGATCGGTTGCTCGAGAACGCGCTGTAGCAGGACGGCGCAGCGATTCGACGTCAACGTCGATTGACAGGACAATTCTCAAGGCGACGCGGGCGAAAGGACCCTCCATGAGCGAGTCGGATTCGGACGGCGTTTCGCTGACGGTTCGAGCCGCCGAAAAGCGAGACGCCGGGCGCGGCGTCGCGCGGATCCCGGAACTGGCGCGGCGCCAGCTCGGCGTGTTGAGCGGCGACACCGTCGTCATCGAAGGCGAGACGGCGACCGTCGCGAAGATGTGGCCGGCCGATCCGTCGGTCCCGGAAAACGTCATCCAGATCGACGGGGACACGCGCGCGAACGCCGGCGCGCACGTCGGCGATACGGTCACCGTTCGGACGAAGGATACGTCGACGATTGCCGAGGCCGAGCGCGTGACGCTGACGCCGCCGCCGACGCTGACGGACGACCAGGTAGCGGCCGCCGAACGCGAGGCGACCAAGACCCTCCGCAACCGGCCCGTGCGAGCCGGCGAACAGATCCGAATCGAGGGCGTCGATCAGGAGCCGTTCCGCGTCACCGACACCGCTCCCGACGGCGACGTCCGCATCACGAGCACGACGACGGTCCGGATCGTCGGCGGCGACGCGGGAACGAGCGGCGGGTCCTCGAGGACCGGCCGGAGTGACGGGCGAAATCGCGATGAAGGGACGACCGGGTCGGCGGCGGACGGTACGGCCGCGACCGCACCGACGGAACCCACCTCCGGCGTCACCTACGAGGACATCGGCGGGTTGGACGAGGAGCTCGAGCTCGTCCGGGAGATGATCGAGCTCCCGCTCTCCGAGCCCGAACTGTTCCGCCGGCTCGGTGTCGATCCGCCCTCCGGCGTCCTCCTGTACGGTCCGCCGGGCACCGGGAAGACGCTGATCGCCCGCGCGGTCGCCAACGAGGTCGACGCCAACTTCGAGACGATCTCCGGGCCGGAGATCATGTCGAAGTACAAGGGCGAGAGCGAGGAGCGGCTCCGCGAGGTGTTCGAGCGCGCCGAAGAAAATGCGCCGACGATCATCTTCTTCGACGAGATCGACTCCATCGCCGGCCAGCGCGACGACGACGGCGACGCCGAAAACCGGATCGTCGGCCAACTGCTGACGCTGATGGACGGTCTCGACGCCCGCGGCGAGGTGATCGTCATCGGCGCGACCAACCGCGTCGACACCATCGATCCCGCGCTCCGTCGGGGCGGCCGCTTCGATCGCGAGATCCAGATCGGCGTCCCCGACGCGGACGGCCGCAGAGAGATTCTCGAGGTCCACACCCGCGGGATGCCCCTGGCCGACGACGTCAGCGTCGACGCGCTCGCCCGCCGAACGCACGGGTTCGTCGGCGCGGACCTCGATTCGGTCGTCAGCGAGGCCGCGATGGCGGCGATCCGCGGGCGGCCGACCGAGAGCGACGAGCGGGCGGCGTGGAATCGGGAGCCGACGGTCCACAAGCGCCACTTCGACGAGGCGCTGGCCTCGGTCGAACCATCCGCGATGCGCGAGTACGTCGCCGAATCGCCTAACACCGACTTCGCGGACGTCGGCGGCTTAGAGGAGGCCAAACAGCTGCTCCGGGAGTCCGTCGAGTGGCCGCTGACCTACGACCGGCTGTTCGAGGAGACCAACACTCAGCCGCCGTCGGGCGTGCTCCTCCACGGGCCGCCGGGGACTGGAAAGACGTTACTCGCACGCGCGCTCGCGGGCGAGACCGACGTCAACTTCGTCCGCGTCGACGGCCCCGAGATCGTCGACCGCTACGTCGGGGAATCGGAGAAGGCGATCCGCGAGGTGTTCGAACGCGCCCGCCAGTCCGCGCCGTCGATCGTCTTCTTCGACGAGATCGACGCGATCACGAGCGCCCGCGGTGAGGGCAACGAAGTCACCGAACGGGTCGTCTCCCAACTGCTGACGGAACTCGACGGAATGCGGGAAAACCCAAACCTCGTCGTGCTGGCCGCGACGAATCGCAAGGATCAGATCGATCCCGCCTTGCTCCGCCCCGGACGACTCGACACCCACGTCTTCGTCGGCGAACCCGATCGCGAGGCCCGGGAGAAGATCCTCGCGGTCCACACCCGCGGCAAGCCGCTTGCCGACGACGTCGACGTCGCGGAACTGGCCGGCGAACTCGAGGGGTACACCGGCGCGGACCTCGAGGCGCTCGTCCGAACGGCCTCGATGCAGGCGATCCGGGAGGTCGCCGAGCGGTACGACCCCGAGGACGCCAACGAACGCGCCGACGAGGTCGTCATCGAGCGCCGGCATCTCGAGGCGGCGCGGGAGAACGGCGCCCCGACGCGGTGATCGGATACGGGCACCCTCCCGAAACCGCGGCCGTTCGCGTCCCTCAGAAGTCCGACGCCACGCGGATTTCGGGGTTGGGCTGCTCGTCGATGTAGTTGCTGTCCGACGGCGGGATCACCTCGAGTTCGATCGTGCCGATGTCCTGGTCGGCGCGGAGGCTCTGGTCGCCGTCGAACTCGAGGAGCGCCTCGTGGTCCTCGAGACCAGACCCGTCGCCCGTCTCGGCTTCGACGACGCCGTCGAGTTGCGCCGAACCGGCCGTCGCGATCACCCTCGCGTTTTCGACGTTGTTGCCGTTCTCGTCGATGACCGAGACTTTGACCTCGCCGTCCGATCCACCCGCGTCGGCCTCGACGAGTTCGTCTTCGATCTCGACGGATACCTCCGTATCGCCGACGTCGCCGATGCCGCCGAGCATGTTGAGCATGAGCGCCAGCGCGGCGACGCCGACGACCAGGGCGATGACCAGCCGAATCGGTAACCCTTCGATCGCGCGGTCGTCCCCGCCGAACGAACGCCGCGAGCGGTGCGTCCTGTCGGCGACGTCCGCCGCCGATTGGTCCGAAACCATACGACCTCTGGCCCCGGCTTCGCACTTAAACTACAGACCGACGGTTTACGTACGAAGGGACGGCCAGCAGATGCGTGATCCGCTACGTTCTCGCAGCGGTCCTCTCGCTCGCGTTGCTCGCGGCCGCCGTTCCCGCACTCGAGTACGGCGCCGCGATGAACACCGAGCGAACGCTCGATACGGGCATCGAGGATCTCGACCGAGCGGCGACGTCGCTCGCCGCGAACGACGACCCCACGCCCGACACGCACCCGGATCCGCAGCGGGTCGTCACTGTCTCGCTCCCCGAAGACTCGCTGACGACGGCGGGCGTCGACCACTTCGAGGTCGTTCCCCGCGAGGACGGCAACTTCAGCGCCGCGCGGTACGTCCTCGAGGACGGCACGACCCGGACGGCGACCATCGACGAGCGGATCGTCTGGCTCGAGCCGACGGAGAACGAACCGATCGAACTCGGTGGCGCGGGGGAGCGAGAGCTCGTATTGACACTGGAAACGGACGCGAACGACGAGCCGGTCGTCGTCGCGCGGCGGGCGTGAGTTTATACCGGAACGCGCGGCCAGTGGCCCCATGACGGGAGACGGAGCCGAAGGCAGCCTTCGATCGGTTATCGGCGGATTCGGCGTCGGTCGCGTGTTCGACAGCCTCGAGCGATTCGGCGATTCCGAGCCGCCGGACGCGTGTTCGTGTCGCGTCGCCACGGCGGGCGAGACCCTCGTCCTCGACGCCGGCGACTGCGACGGCGACCTCGCGACCGCGCCCCCGTGTCGCCGAACGGTCGTCGACGCGCTGACCGACCGCGACGCCCGCCGGATCGTCGTTCGGACGAACGGCCTCGAGTACCAGTACCGCGGCCGCGGCGTCGACCTGCTCGCCGCGGCGGGGCGGTTCGTCGACCGACTGGGGGACCGAGACGACGCGTTGCTCGCGACCGCACGGCGGGATCCGCTCGCGATCGCAGGCGAACGCGGGCGGCAAACCGGCGTCGTAGCCGACATCGTCCGCGAGTCGGCGCTCGTCGACGTCGCGCGAGAGGTCGAGAACTACGATGCAGTGCTGTCCCCAACGGTCGGACTCACGATCGGCCACTACCGGATCGATCCGACGATCCCGGACGACACGCGGTTGCGAGACGTTCGGTCGCTCGAGACGGGCAGCGAGGTGCGAATCTACGACCGACCCGGCGGCGTCACGGCGTACGCGCTCGACGTCGTCGATCTGACGCTCTCGGCGGCCGAACGGTCGCGTCTCCTCGAAGGCCACGAGGCCGTCGCCGAGGGAGCGGTCGGCGGCGAACGCGCGGCCCCGCGGGCGATCGAACACGTCACCGACGGACCGGCCGATTCGCTGGAGATGGACATTCTCACGAAGCATACGAGCGGCTACGGAATTCTCGAGGACCTGTTCGCCGATCCGCGGCTCTCGGACGTGTACGTGACGTCGCCGGTGGCGCGAAATCCGCTCCGCGTCGTCGTCGACGGCGAGTCGATGGCGACGAACGTCTATCTGACGGCCGAGAGCGCACGCGCGCTCGCGTCCCGGGTGCGGCGGACGAGCGGCCGCGCGTTCTCGCGGGCGAATCCGACGGTCGACGCGACGGCGGTCCTCGAGAACGGCGCCGGCGTCCGCGTCGCCGGCGTCACCGATCCGGTCGCCGACGGCGTCGCCTTCGCGTTTCGGGAGCGAACGGACGATCGGTTCACGCTCCCAGAACTCGTCGCGAACGGGACGGTGCCGACGGCGCCGGCGGCGTTCCTCTCGATCGCCGTCGAACGAAACGCCGCCGGGCTGATCGCCGGCACCCGCGGCGCGGGGAAGACGACGCTGCTCGGGACCCTCCTGTACGAACTGCCCCCGGAGACCCGAACGGTCCTGCTCGAGGACACGCCCGAACTCCCGGTCGCCGCGCTCCAGTCGGTCGGGCGAAACGTGCAGGCGCTGCGAACCGGCAGCGAGGACGGACCGGAGATCACTCCGACGGAGGCGCTCAGAACCGCGCTTCGCCTCGGCGACGGCGCGCTCGTGGTCGGCGAGATCAGGGGCGAGGAGGCCCGCGTGCTCTACGAAGCGATGCGGGTCGGCGCGAACGCCAACGCGGTCCTTGGGACGATCCACGGCGACGGCGCCGGCGAGGTTTACGAACGCGTCGTCTCCGACCTCGGCGTCGCGTCCTCCTCGTTCGGCGCGACGGATCTGATCGCCACCGTCCAGTCCCGGCGCACGGCCGAGGGTCGACGGCGGCGGCTCGCCCGCATCGAGGAGGTCATCAGCGACGGCGACGACCACTGGTTCGAACCGCTGTACGAACTCGAAGACGGGGCGGCCGCGCCGACCGGCCGGATCGATCGCGGCGAGAGCCGACTCGTCGATCGGCTCGCCGGGCCGGACGAAACCTACGCCGACGTTCGCCGTGCACTCGAGACGCGAACGAACCAACTGGCGGCGCTCGCGGCGGACGGGCGGACGAGCCCGCAAGCGGTCGCCACGGCCTGCGCCGAGCGGCAGTACGACGGGTGATCGATCGATGGGCCGCTCATCCGACTCCGCTACCGCGTCCGGTACCGGTGCGACCGAAATCGGTGGCGGCACCGGGGGGACGGACGAACGCTCCGATACCGCGTCCGCCGGCTGGCGCGCGACGCTCGTTCGCTCGCTCGCCGCGCTCTATCCCGCCGCCGTCGAGCCGTCCGACGACCTCGAGGAAGCGCTCTCGTTCGTCGACTCGCCCTACGACGCCGAGACGGTCGTTCGGGCGGGATACGGGGCCGGACTGCTCGCGGCGATCCCGCCGCTTCTCCTGGTAGCACTCGGTGCACCGCTCCCGTTCGTGCTGTTTTTCGTCCTCGTGACGCCGATCGCGACGACCTACGCGGTGCGTTCGTTCCCGCGACTGCAGGCCGCGTTCCGGCGAACGGAAGCGCTCGGCGAGACGCCGAACCTCATCGGCCGCGCCGTCCTCCGCATGCAGATCCAGCCGTCACTCGAGAGCGCCGTCCGGTTCGCGGCCGACACCGGAACCGGTCCGCTCGCCGACGACCTCGCGGCGCACATCGACCGCTCGATCGGGACGCCGGAGACGGGGCTGCTCTCGTTTACCGAGGCGTGGGCCGATCGATTCCCGGCGCTTCGGCGCTCGGCGCATCTGCTCGCGGCGGCCCAGGACGCACCGGCGGGCGAACGCGAGCGGACGCTCGATCGCTCGCTCGCGGCCGTCCTCGACGGAACGCGCAGTCAGATGGCAGAATTTACGGCCTCGATTCGGACGCTGACGACCGGGCTGTTCGCGTTCGGGATCATGATCCCGCTGGCGCTGATCGCGCTCGTCCCGACCGTCCCGATGGTCGGCGTCTCGATCAACATCTGGGTCCTGATATTCCTCTACGACGTCGTGTTGCCTGCCTGTCTGGTCGTCGCGGGGCTGTACCTGCTCGTTCGCCGACCGGTCGCGTTTCCGCCGCCGACGATCGGGCGCGATCATCCCGACGTTCCCGATCGACTGTGGCTTCGGGCGCTGTGGGGCGTCCTCGCCGGGATCGGCGTCTACGCGATCGTGGACGCGGTCGGCCCCGCGCACCTCGCGCCGATCGTCGCCGGCGGCTTCGCGGTCGGCGTCGCGCTGCTGGCCGTCTATAGCCCGATCCTCGCGGTCCGTCACTACGTTCGCGACGTCGAGGATCACCTCACCGACGCCCTCTACATCGTCGGCCGGCAGGTCTCCGACGGCGAGTCAGTCGAGTCGGCCGTCGAACTCGCGGCGACCCGCGTCCCAGGGGAAACCGGCGCCGTCTTCGAGAACGCCGCCGGACTGCAGCGACGCCTCCGAATCGGCGTCGAGTCGGCGTTCCTCGGTCCCCACGGCGCGCTCGAGGACGTTCCCAGTCCCCGCGCTCGAGGCACGGCCGCGCTGTTGGCGATCGCGTCGAAGGAGGGCAAGCCCGCCGGGCGCGCGGTCGTCTCGATGGCCGATCACTTAGAGGACCTCTCGGAGGTCGAAGCCGAGACGAAACGGAACCTCGCGAAGGTGACGGGGACGCTCGACGCCACGGCCGCGTACTTCGCGCCGATGGTCGCCGGCGTCACCGTCGGGATGGCTGCGATGATGGCGAGCCAGAACGTGTTCACCTCGAGCGAGGTCGACGCGGCCGCGTTCCCCGCCGAGCCTCTCGCGATCGTGATCGGAATCTACCTTATCATGCTGTGTTTCATCCTGCTGCCGCTCTCGATCGCCCTGCGACACGGCGTCGATCGGGCGCTGATCGGCTACCACGTCGGCCGCGCGCTGACGACGTCGATGGTGCTGTACGCAGTTACCGTTGGGTGTATCGATTTCTTTCTTTGAGTTCTAAACTGGAAAAGGGAATCTGGTATGAAACGGGATATATAAACCCACACCACCAGTTCCGCAGTAACCCTACTCGCTGACTCTCATACGCACCGTATTCGAACAGATCCCCACCCCACCAGTTCCGCTGTTAGCAACTCGAAGGAGACCCCTACCTACCACTGTTTCGTGTATCCCTCCCAGCCTCTAAGAGAGGTCTACTGACGGACTCCAAGCGGACCGAGAGATAGACTATGGTTTACCCGACGAGTCACCTGATGAGTGTTACACCCCACTATTTCCACTAGTTAGCGTACATGATGAGAGTTAGCAGTCGTGCCTACCCCCTCACCCCCCACAATTTCCAGTTAAACTAGCGGCGAAGGCCTCTTAAACTCTATCGTTATTTTATTTCGGAATATAAAAGAGATACCACTCTAGCTCTCCTACGGACTAGCTCAAACGCTATTATAATAAATATTTGTATGGCAGAATTTTTCTACTAGGTGGTTCTCTTTCATGGCGCTTTACTGGAAACAGTGGGGTGGGGGTGTTCCGTCATGCCCGACGGAAGAATCCCTCGCAGTATGCTGGTTCAAATTCTTGCCGAGTATACTGGAAATGGTGGGGTCTGTCCTGTATATAAAGAACTATCTACTGGAAATACTGGAAGCCAATGGTTCTTCTCTCTTGTGACCTGCTAACTGGGGTTACCGCGAATTACTGGAAACGACGGGGTGGGTCAGTCACTCGTGATCTGATGCCTTTACTGGAAATAGTGGGGAGGTTCCTCATTGAGAGTCGGTTCATCTGAGGATCATCCACGCGACTAACACGAAAATCTCCCAATAAACTGGAAACGACGGGGTCGATATCAAATAGTGGAGATCATACTACCTGGTGGTTATACTGGAAATAGCGGAAACAGTGGTCGAAACAATTATAATTCTATCCTGAATAAGTTGAACACAATATGGCTCCTCGATTCCAGCCGGACGACACGTTGTACAAACGTCGGAATACACTCAAAGTCGAGTACGTTCCAGACGACATCGTCGGGCGGGATAATGAGATTGAGGAATACGAAGCGGCCCTACAGCCGATCATCAACGGTGAGTACCCCGACAACATCTTCATCTATGGTAAAACTGGCGTCGGAAAGACGGCTGTGACTAACTTCTTATTAAACGAGCTTCTTGAATCAGCGGAACAATTCGAAGTCGACCTCTCTGTCATCTCTCTCAACTGCGATGGTCTTAATACGAGTTACCAGGCCGCGATTAGTCTAGTGAACAATCTCCGAGAGCCTGAAGATCACATCGCCGAAACCGGCCATCCCCAATCCAAGGTCTATCGTCTTCTCTGGGATGAACTCAATAAGCTCTCTGGGACCGTGATCATTATTCTCGACGAGATCGATCACATCACGGACGACACGTTCCTCTACCAGATTTCTCGTGCCGACAACAACGGATATATCGACAACATTCAGCTCGGCCTCATCGGGATCAGTAACGACTCGACGTTCCGGGAGCAGCTCGATGCGAAGGTTCAATCGTCTCTGTGTGAAACCGAGATTTCGTTCCCGCCATACGGCACGGAAGAGCTCCAGAAGGTCCTCGAACAGCGGGCCGATATCGCATTTCACCAGAACGCACTCGAAGAGGGAGTGATTGCGTTGTGTGCAGCCCTTGGTCGTCAGGACGGTGGCGACGCCCGACGAGCGATTACACTCCTTCGGAAGGCTGGCGATCTTGCACGCACCGAGAACGCGGATTCAGTGACGACTGACCACGTCGAACGCGCTCAGGAGAAACTCGAGGCACAGCAGAGCATGAACATCATGCGTGACCTCACCGAACACGAGCAACTCACACTCTATGCATTGACCACACTGGCAGCGGAGGATACTACACCAGCCCGGTCGCGGATTGTCTACCAGCGCTACAAAGAACTCTGTGAGTTCCAGGGTCGTGATCCCCGTACTGCCCGCCGAATGCGCAGCTTCCTGTCCGATTTCGAGATCCTCAATCTAACGCTTTCGCACATGGAACACCGCGGTCAAAACGGTGGAACATACCGTGAGCATGAACTCAATCGCGACATCGCGACTGTCGTCGACGCGCTACAGACGATTATCAGCGAATTCGGTGCACATCGGAGTCTCATCGAGTACCTTCCTGACTCTGGTAAAGAATTCACAGCGATTTAGCTAAAAGACGAAAATCGGTTACAAGACGGCGACGACAATAGCATTCTCGAGACGGACGCTCGAGTCTAACACAGACATCCCAGCACTTCATGTGTTTTCCGAGCACACACTAGTGCTTCATGTGTTCCTATGAAGCACAACAGACACACCACCGTTTCATGTGTTCTGGCAAACGGACACACCATCGTTTCATCTGTTCTCAAACGGGTCTCACACTACACTCCAATCGAGTCGAACGAAATCGGTTTACCCGCACCACCGTTACGACCGTCAGTGACCGACGAACGTGCTTCGGAAGCGACTGGTGGCGAGAGCCAGCGACCCGAGGATCCAGCGGCCGACGGGGACAACGATCCCACCGGAGACGAGCAGGTGGACGAGCAGTTCACGCTCGCGGACTTCCACGACGCATCGCAGGAGGCCGGTCGACCCGTGCTCACCGCCGCGGCACTCTCCCGAGCGCTCGAGCTTCCCCAGGAACGGGCCCGTGACGCGCTCGAGACCCTCGCGGACCGGAACGAGGTCGAACGACTCTCCGTCGAGACGGATCCCGTCGTCTGGTATCCCAGCGAACTCGAGGATCTGACCGACCGGGAGCGAGTCGTCGTCTTCCCGAAGCGCCGCGAGATCATCGTCGATCGGCCGGACCAGTTCACCCGCGCACAGCTCGCCCAGTTCGCCCACCTCGCGGACGGGAACGGCGACCAGGGGTATCGCTACGTCGTCAGGCCCGAGGACATCTGGCAGGCGCCCCACGATTCCTGGGAGAACCTGGCCCGGACGATGCGCCAGGCCCTCGGCCAGCGCTCCGAGGAACTCGAGGAGTGGGTCCGCAGCCAGTGGGATCGGGCCCACCAGTTCCGGCTGGCGACCCACGAGGACGGCTACACCGTTCTCGAAGCCAAGAGCCCCGAGGTCATGGGGAACGTCGCCCGCCAGAAACTCGACGAGGAACACGTCCACGCGCCGATTTCGGATACCGAGGACTGGGTCCGGGAGGGCTCGGAAGCCGCGATCAAGCGGATTCTCTACGAGGCGGGCTACCCGGTGCAGGACCACCGCGAACTCGAGTCCGGCGAGGAACTTCCCATCGATCTCGGGGTTCGACTGCGGGACTACCAGCGGACCTGGGTCGATCGGTTCGCGGAGGCCGGCGAGGGCGTCTTCGTCGGCCCGCCGGGCAGCGGAAAGACGGTCGCCGCGATGGGGGCGATGGCCCACGTCGAGGGCGAAACCCTGATTCTGGTGCCGAGTCGCGATCTGGCCCGACAGTGGGCCGACGCGATACTCGAGTACACGTCGCTCGAACCGGAGCAGATCGGCCAGTACCACGGCGGGCGCAAGGAGGTCCGGCCGGTGACGATCGCGACCTACCAGATCGCGGGGATGGATCGGCACCGCTCGCTATTCGACGACCGCGAGTGGGGGCTGGTGATCTTCGACGAGTGCCAGCACGTCCCGTCGGACGTCTACCGCCGGAGCACGCACCTCCAGTCCAAACACCGGCTCGGCCTCTCTGCCAGCCCGATCCGGGAGGACGACCGCCAGCAGGAAATCTTCACCCTCGTGGGCCCGCCGATCGGCACCGACTGGGAGGCGCTGTTCGAGGCCGGCTTCGTCGCCGAACCGGAACTCGAGATCCGCTACGTCCCGTGGGGCGACGACGAGCAGGGCAACGCCTACGCCTCCGCGGACGGCCAGGAGAAGTACCGGATCGCCGCGAAGAACCGCGGGAAGGTCGACGAGGTGCGATACCTGCTGTCGGCCCACCCCGACTCGAAGGCGCTGGTGTTCGTCGACTACCTCGAGCAGGGGAAAGATCTCGCGAACGCGCTGGACGTCCCCTTCCTCAGCGGCGAGACGCCCCACCACGAGCGCCGGCGGTTGCTCGACGAGTTCCGCCGGAACGAACGCGACCTCCTCATCGTTTCGCGGGTCGGCGACGAGGGGATCGACCTCCCGACGGCCGATCTGGCGATCGTCGCCTCGGGGCTCGGCGGCTCGAGACGACAGGGAACCCAGCGCGCCGGGCGGACGATGCGTCCCGCCGGCGGCGCGCTCGTCTACGTGCTCGCGACGCGAGGGACCCGCGAGGAGGACTTCGCCCGCAAACAGCTCCAGCACCTCGGTCGCAAGGGGATGACGATCCGCGAGCGGAGCGTCGAACGCGACGAGGGGTCCGCCGACGACGCCGATGAAAAGGACGGAAACGGCACAAGCGACACCGATGACGAGATCGACGGGAGCGTTGGCGACGAGTAGCTACTCCTCGCGAGCCTCGAGGATCTCGTCGATCACGCCCTCGGTGTCCGCGGCCGCGAGCCGAAAGACGGCGTCGTAGAACTCGCGACCGGTCAGATCGCGAACGTCGTGGTCCGTTCGCAGCTGTGCATCTACTAACGCGCGCGCGTCGTCCAGATCGGCGAGCGTCTCCGGGCGGACGTACACCGTCTTCTTCTCGGTCGCGTCGAACGGGAACGCCGTCGGATCGTTATCGCCGGTATCGTCACCACCATCGGCATCGGTATCGGTATCGGTATCCCCGGTCTCGGCGCTCGAGTCCGACTCGGACCCGCTCGAGTCGCCGCCGGTCTCGGAGTCCTCAGAGTCGGATACGGACGCAGCGTCTTCGGCGGCCGGCGAATCGGTCTCCTCGCTCGAGGAGTCGGCAGCCGCCGATTCGGCGTCCGACTCCTCGTCGGGGTCGTCCTCGACGGCGTCGCTCAGTCCGGCGAAGCGGTTGTCATCGGGCATCGGCGACACCTCCGCGCTCGACGATGGCGGCGAGTTCGTCCAAACGATCGAGCATGTCGTTGTCGGGGTCGTACTCGGCGAGCGGGACGCCCTCGCGCCAGGCCCGCCGGAAGGCGATCCGCTCGCGCAGGCCGGGACCGGGCGAGTCCGGATCGTCGAAGTGCTCCGAGCGGGCGAACTGGGGGAGGAACTCGCCGAACTGGGACTCCTCTAAGTCGGTAATGATGCGCTTTTCCTCGTTGTCGCCGGCCAGCGAGTTGGGGACGATCGCCGTGATGTCGAGGTCGATCTCCTTGCGGATCGGCCCGATCTGCTGGGTGTACATCCGCTCGAAGCCGCTGACGCTGGGCTCGCTCATCCGCAGCGGGACGATGACGTTCTGGGTGGAGATGAGCGAGGCGTCGGCCAGCGGCCCGAGGTTCGGCGGCGAGTCGACGACGACGTAGTCGTAGGTCTCGCCGAGCACCGGATCGACGATCTCGTTTCGGATCCAGAGTTCGCCGAAGGTCGCGCTGCGGATGCTGTTCTCGACGCTGTCTAGATCCTCGTGGGCCGGCAGCACGTCGAACGAGCCCGCCGAGCGGATCACGTCGCCGAGCGTCGTCTCGGTGCCGTCCTCCAGGACGTCCCCGATGTGGACGTCGCTCGTGTAAGCGTCGTGCAGGCCGACGCCTTCGGTGGCGTTGCCCTGCTGGTCCAAGTCCACGAGCAGGACGTCGTTGTCGCGGTTGGCGAGTCGTTCGGCGAGGTTGATCGCGAGGGTCGTCTTGCCGACGCCGCCCTTCTGTAGGGCGACGCTGACGGCGCGTGGGGTTTCAGTCGTCATGCGTGGGAAGGTCCGTCGCCGCGGCCGATCTCGAGCGGGAGCGATGCGGACGGTTCGAACGTCGGAGACCGCTTCCACTGTGTGCACTGTGTAGAATGTGTAACCCGTCTTCAATCTGCGGGCTGACGGCTCCGCGATCGGTTCGAAGCGGGATTCCGCGGACGGCGTTCCGCCATTGACGTGGGACGGGTCGTCCACGGTCCGAACGTCGGAAACAGTGCAAACGGTTCGGACCTCGAGCACGGTTCAAACGGTGTCCACAGTTCGAACTGTGTCGGGCTAGCGGGATCGGGTCGGTAGCCGCCCGCGCGAACGCTGCTCGAGGTGGAAACCGTCTACACAGTGGAGACATCGGATCAGTCACGGGTCGTGATCGACGCGATCGGACGCGGCGAGTTACACGCCTATCATTCGGGTGAGATAACTTAACAGTAGTGGAAACCGTCCACACATTCTATACAGTGTGAACGGTTTACCGTCTCAGAGAACTCGACACAGTGTAGACGGTGTGATTCTCAGACAGTCTTCAATCAGAATACCGGCTTTACAACCGATTATTGATGTTTGGAGATGTTTACACGGTTCAAACATTGTACAAAGTGTAGGCCGTGTGCAAGTCGTCAGCGGTGTACACAGCCTACGAATTGTACTCGGTACTCGCACGGCGAGGAACCGAACTGAAACGCCGAGGCGACCGACTCCGATCGACTGAACTCGAAGGAACATCCTACTGTCTAGAATGTGTACACAATGTGAACTGCCTAATCTTCCAGACTGTATTCGTAACCGATAGCTCGAGCAGAGGCAGTTGTATAGGACGTCAGGTGGTAGTGAAACCGATTCATTCGTACGAGAGATACTCGACACAGTGTAGACAGTCCACACATTGTACACCGTCTCGGCTGTGAGAAGACACGGCGGCCGGTCCGGAGGAACGGCGGAATCCACCGGACGAGGCCAATATTCAAGGTGCCGTATTCGGAGTGTACCCATATATGAATACGTCGCGCGCGCTCGAGGTGAGTGGTCGGTGAGCGACCAGCGCCAGATTCTAGTCGGCGAAACCGACGACGGGTCGGAGCTTCGGCTCCCGGTCGTCGAACTGCTGACCGGTCGCGGGTTCGTCACCGGCAAGTCGGGATCCGGGAAGTCCAACACCGCGTCGGTCATCGCCGAGGAGTTACTCGAGGCCGGCTTCCCCCTCCTGATCGTCGACACCGACGGCGAGTACTACGGGCTCAAGGAGGAGTACGAGATGCTCCACGCCGGCGCCGACGAGGAGTGCGACATCCAGATCGGACCGGAGCACGCCGAACAGATGGCGAGCCTCGCACTCGAGGAGAACGTCCCGATCATCTTGGACGTCTCGGGTTACCTCGACGAGGACGTGGCCGACGAACTGCTGCGCAAGATCGCCCGCCAACTGTTCGTCAAGGAGAAGAAGATGAAGAAGCCCTTCCTGCTCGTGGTCGAGGAGGTCCACGAGTACATCCCGGAGGGCGGCGGCGTCGGCGAGACGGGGAACCTGCTGATCAAGATCAGCAAGCGCGGCCGCAAACACGGGCTGGGCATTCTGGGGATCAGCCAGCGGCCCGCCGACGTCAAGAAGGACTTCATCACGCAGGCCAACTGGCTGGTCTGGCACCGGCTGACCTGGGACAACGACACCAAAGTCGTCGGGCGGATCATCGACACCGAGTACTCGGAGCTCGTCTCCGAGCTGAACGACGGGCAGGCGTTCGTCCAGACCGACTGGACCGAGGTCGACGTCCGGAAGGTCCAGTTCCGCCGCAAGCGGACCTTCGACGCGGGCGCGACCCCCGGACTCGACGACTTCGAGCGTCCCGAACTGAAGTCGGTCTCCGACGCGTTGGTCGGCGACCTCGAGAACATCTCCGAGCGCAAGGAGCGCGAACAGGACCGGATCAACGAACTCGAGGCCGAACTCGAGAAGAAGGATAAACGCATCGAGACCTTAGAGGACGAACTCGAGTCGGCCCGGGACGTCTCGTCGGCGGCCAAGCAGATGGCCGACGCGCTGACCGGGAAGGAGACGGTCCAGGCCCAACTCGGCGGCGGGAACGACGAGGAACTGCGTCGCCTCCACGACGAGATCGTCGACCTCGAGGACGAGCGCGACGAGCTTCGAGCGGAACTCGAGGAGCGAGACGAGCGCATCGAGACGCTGGAGACGACCCTCGAGTCGCGAACGGAGACCGTCGAGCGACTCCGCGAGGAAAACGAGCGGCTTCGGGACCGCGTTCGCGAACTCGAGGAGAGCGAGACCGAGTCCGACCCCGAGACGACCACGACGGAGTCGGACGACGAGATCGTCCACGCCGGCGGCGACGCCATCGAGTTCGGGTTCACGTCGATCCGCGAGGAACTCGAGAAGCGGGACGAGGCGACGAGCGACGGCGACCGCGACGGGACTACGCGAGACGACACCGAGCGGACGGAGTTCGAACGGAACGAAGCCAAACGGAACGCGGTCGAACGGAACGAGGCCGAGCGAGACGAGCGGGCGACGAGCGCGAGCGAACGCCCGTCGTTCGAAGCCCTGTTCGAGGGCGATTGGATCGACGAGCGACTCGAGACGGCGGCCGGGCAGTCCCAGTGTACGGCGGCGACCGGACGACGCGCGCTGGCCGTCCTGGCCCGAGACGGACCGCTCGAGACGGCGGTCCTCGCCGAACGAGTCGATCGATCGACGGTCGCCGTCCAGAGTCTCCTCTCGGAACTGCGGACCGAAGGCGTCCTCGACCGGCCCACCGAACGGACCTACACGCTCAGCGACGACGTCCGCGGGGAGCTGACCGCCGCGGCGCGGGTCGACTAACGTTCGCGACTCACCATCGGAGCCGATCGCCGACGGCCTCGATCGCGGCCGGATCGACTCCCCGGTGGACCGGCAGGACGACGGTCTCTCGAGCCAGTCGCCGCGCGACCGCGTAGGCCGGATCGTCGCGGACGGTCGCGGCGAGTCGCGGCCACGTGTGGGCGGCGACTCCGCACCGCTCGAGCGCCGCGACGAGTCGCTGCGGCGAGTCCGTCCGGAGGGGGAAGACCTGCGGACAGATCCCTTCGGGAAGGGTCTCGTGGTAGGGTTCGACGCCGGACCGGGAATCGAAGCAGCGTCGCCACGCGAGGTAGTTGGTCCGGCGGGCGCGACGGATCACCGTCGGATCGGCGGCGTCGACGACGGCCGCCGAGACCCTCGACATCGGCGTCTTTCCGGCCTCGTACCGCGCCTTCGGATCCGGGACCGACGCCGCTCGCTCGGCGACCAGCCGCTCGACCGTCCGGCGGACCGTCGCGTTCGCTGCGAGGAGGTCGCCGGCGACCGACTCGAGGACGTGCCGGCAGTCGTCGACCCCGAACTCGTCGCGGACGCCGGCGAACGACGACGGCTCGAGTCGAGCGGCGACGGACTCGTCGTTGCAGTAGAGGACGGCGCCGTCCGGAATCGGCAACAGCTTTCGGAGACTCGTGATACCGAGGTGACCGCGGGTGCCGAGTAACGTGCCGTTATCGACGCTGAGCGGTGCGTGCGCGTTGTCGTCGATATGATAGCAGTCGCGGTCGTCGAGCAGCGACGCGACCGATTCGAGCCCGGGCTGGGGAAACCCGAAGTAGTCGACCGTCACGACCGCGGCCGTCTCGTCGTCGAGCCGCTCGCCGAGGTCGGCGCGGTTCGGGGCGAGCGTCTCCCGAACGCGGTAGTACCGGGGCTCGAGCCCGAGATCGCGAAACGGTTCGACGACCGCGTCCGGCAGGTACGCGGGAACGAGGACGTTCTCGCCGGGAGAGACGAGTCCGGAAAGTCCGTCGTAGAGCGCTGCCTTTCCGGAGCCGTAGAACGAGAAGTCGGTGGCGTAGCGCTCGAGAAACGGTTCGATTCCCGTCGCCCGCCGGCCGGACGGCGTTCGGGCGAGCAGCGACGGCTGCTCACTGATCATAGTGGTATCCCATCGAAGGACGGTATATATCGCGGTGACCCTCTCGACCGAAATGCCGCGATTGACAAGGTCGTGGGAATAGAAACCATACCACAAATGATGAGCAATAGATAATTACTCGAGAACACCATCGGAAATACCCGTCATTGCTGTGAGCAGCCTAAACATACGGGAACAAAACAATCGGATAACAAAACAGGGGAGAGTTCCTCCCGTGTCTATGGGAGCTTCGGCAACCGAAACTGAACTCGAGCTGCTCGTGGTCGGGCTCGACGGCTGCTGTCGATCGGTGCTCGAGCCGCTGTTCGAGGCGGACGAGATTCCGACGATCGAGCGGCTGATCGAGACCGGGACGAGCGGCCCATTGGAGTCACAGATCCCGCCGTGGACGGCGAGCGCCTGGCCGTCGATCTACACGGGAAAGAATCCGGGGAAACACGGCGTCTACGACTTCCTCTCGTTCGACGGCTACGACTGGGACGTGGTGAACGCGACCCACGTCCGGGAGCGGCCGGTCTGGGAGTTACTCGACGAGTACGGCCTCTCGAGCGTCGTCGTCAACGTTCCCGTCACGCATCCGCCGCGGGAATTCGACGGCGCGCTGATTCCGGGCCTGACCGCGCCGGAGGATCCCCCCTGCCATCCGGAAGGAATCCTCGAGGACGTGAAGCTGGCCAGCGACGGCTACCACGTCTATCCGCAGGGGACCGACGCGCCGGACCAGTCGATCGAGAGCTACGAGCGGACGATCGAGGATCGCGGCTCGGCGTTTCGCTACCTCGCTCGACGGATCGAGCCCGAGTTCGGGTTCCTCCAGTTCCAGGCGACCGACACCGTCTTCCACGAGCGGCCGGGCGACAAGGCGGCCATCGAGGCCGTCTACCGCGCGGTCGATCGGCAGCTTCGGGAGACGCTCGCGGACACCGACCCGGAAAACGTCCTGCTCGTCAGCGATCACGGGATCGGCAAAGTGACCGGCCGCGAGTTCCGCGTCAACGAGTTCCTGCGCGAGCAGGGGCACGTCGCGGTCGAGAGCGGCGGCGGCATGCCGAACTGGTCGACGACGTGGGAGAACGAGTTGCTCGAGGGCGAGACGGCCGGCGACGACGAGACGAGCGCGCTCGAGCGCGCGATGAACGCCGCCGCGAAGGTCGGGATTACGACCCAGCGAGTCGCCGCGGCGCTCGATACGGTCGGGCTGAAGGAGCCGATCGGCAAGCGAGTTCCGAACGGCATGATTCAGGCGGCGAGCGAGCGGGTCGACTTCCCCGAGTCGACGGCGTACGTCCGCTCGAAGAGCGAACTCGGCGTGCGGATCAACCTCGAGGGCCGCGAGCCGAGCGGGCAGGTGCCCGAATCCGACTACGAGGCGGTCAGATCCGAGCTGATCGACCGACTCTCGGCCGTTCGAACGCCCGACGGCGAGCCGATGTTCGAGGCCGTCGAGCCGCGGGAGACGTACTTCGAGGGGCCGTACGTGGACGAGGCGCCGGACATTCTGACGGTCCCCGCCGATTTCGACAACGCGATCGTCGCCGACGTCGGCACCGAGCAGTTCGGCGAGCCGATGGAGCCGTGGAACCACAAGCGAACCGGCATCGTCGCCGCCGCGGGGAGCGACGTCGACGAGTCGGTCTCGCTCGGGGGGGCGACGATCTTCGACGTCGCGCCGACGATCTGTGCGCTGTTCGACGTCCCGATCGACGCCGAGATGGACGGCGCGGCGCTGCCGGTCGTCGACGCCGGAGAGGAGACGACGTATCCCGATTACGAACCCGATCCGATCCGCGCGACCGACGACGGGGCCGTCGAAGACCACCTCTCGGACCTGGGGTATCTCTGACGATGAGTATCGAAGTCACCACGCTCGATCCGCGGACCGACGCCGACGAGTGGAATCGATACGTCGAGCGCTCGGACGGGACGAACCCGTTCTACCGAGCCGAAGCGCTCCGCCTGCAGGCGACGGACACCGGGACGACGCCGCACCTGCTCGCCGGGTTCAAGGGCCAGGAACCGATCGGGCTCTTCCCCGTCTTCGAGTACGGGAAGGGACCGGTCACCGGCGCGTTCTCGCCGGCGCCGTTCTCGTGGTCCTGTTACCTCGGGCCGGCGCTGCTGAACGTCGACAAACTCAAACAGCGCAAGGCCGACCGCCGAACGCGGCGGTTCCTCGAGGGCTGTCTCGCCTACATCGATCAGGAACTCTCGCCGCTGTACGCCAAGTTCGTCACCGCCGAGTTCGACGACGTGCGACCGTTCGCCTGGAACGAGTACACCGTCGAACCGGGCTACACCTACGTCGTCGACCTCGAGGGAAGCGAGGACGACCTGTTGAAGCGGTTCAGCAGCGACGCGCGGAGCAACGTCCGCAACGCCGATCCGGACGCCTACGTGGTCGAAGAGGGTGACGGGGACGACGTCGAGCGCATCGTCGAGCAGGTCGCGGCCCGCTACGAGAGCCAGGGCAAGCCGTTCCAGTTGAGCAAGGGGTTCGCCCGCTCGATGTACGAACGGCTGCCCGACGGCGCGATCCGGCCGTACGCCTGTCGCGTCGACGGGACGTTCGTCGGCGGGATTCTCGTGGTCGAATCCGATCGGACCCGCTACCGGTGGCAGGGCGGGGTCAAACCCGATACCGACGTCGACGTCCCGATCAACGACCTGCTCGACTGGCACGTCATGCGCGACGGCCTTCGCGACGGGCTCGAGCGGTACGACCTCGTCGGCGCCGGCGTCCCGAGCATCAACCGATACAAGGCGAAGTTCAACCCCCGCCTCGAGACGCACTACGAGATCACGTCGGGTTCGTTCGGGATCGATCTGGTGGTCGACCGCTACCAAAAACACAGCTGAGCCCGCGGGTGGAAACCGGCGGCGCTCGGACGCTCAGTCGGCGAGCTGATACTTCGACTGCCGGGCGTCCTCGAGGTGGACGCGGCTGGTGACCAGGCCCGCGTCCTCGAGTTTGCCGAGCGCGTACCGGACGGTTCGAGCGCAGAGCCGGGATTCGGCGGCGATCTCCTCCTGGGTCATCGACCCCTCGTACTCGAGGACCTTGTAGACGAGTTTCGAACTGGGCGGCAGTTCGGTCAGCGACTCGGTCGGATCCGGGTCGTCGGCGTCGACCTCGGAGTCGGGTTCGGTCGCGCTCATCGCTGGCCCCGAGCGGTCGACTCGCGTCGCGTTGTGCGGGCGATACCCGGACCGAACGGCGGATCGGCCGACGGTCGGTCCGCGACTGCGGCGGTCCGATCGGACCGGCGGCCGGAAAGCGGACGGACTGTCTCCATTCGTACCCGGATCAAAACGGGCGGTTCGTATATACGATATCGACAGTTCAGAAATCTAGGGAGCGGCTAACTCGGATATCGAACGGATAACGTGGAGCGAACGATCGACGACGCGCCGGCTCGATCGGTGGCCGGCGGGGCGGAGCGACGAGGAGCGGTGGCTGTCGACGTCGACGCGGACCGTGGACGGCGGACGGTCGCCGGCCGGGACGACCACCCGGTCGACGCTCGCGGCCTCGTCGCGGCCCGGTGAGAGTGGGAATCGGCGACGACGTCGGGACCGACAGCTGGCGATCCGACTGCTCGCTGAGACGGTCGATCGCTCGAGAACGGACGCGGTACCTGACGAACGACGAACGAAATCAGCGGGCTTCCTTCGGGATGAAATCCGAAGTTTTCATTTCGCGGTACGTCGCACAGTCGGGACAGGCGTGAACGACGTCGCGGTTATCCCCGAAGACGCGGGCGAACTGACGCGTCACCTGGTTCCCACAGTTGACACAGCGAGGGGCGGTCGTTTCCTGGCCGGACGTCATCGGCGTCCACTTCGCGTCGGTTGGTTCCGTCGACATCAACAACTCGTAGCGACAGAACGGTATTTACTATAGACTGCATAATCCCGCCGCTCGGCCGACCGCGCGGATATCGGTCGAGAAAATCAGTCTCGCGAGACAGTTTTGTAAACAGCAGTGTTACCCTCTCTCACGGTAGAAATTCAATATTTCTTTGTATTAACGGACTGTTTTACCCGGCGTGAGCGCCGGTTCGGCGACCGGTCTCGGCGACGCGCCGTGCGAACGATCGCAGTCGTCCTCGAGCGGAGGTCGGTCGAGGACAAATCCATCGGCTGCAATCGGGCGACAGCGGGCCCCGACGGGTCGGAATACGACGAAAACGACCGGAAAAACGCCCGACGGCAGTAGTAGCTGTATAATTATCCGGCGAATCCGGGAAGGGACCGTCAATGCAAGCCGTTGTTCTTGCGGCGGGTGAGGGAACGCGAATCAGACCGCTCTCCGCGACGTTGCCGAAACCGATGTTGCCGGTCGCCGACCGGCCGCTGGCCGCCCACACCGTCGACGCGGCCGTCGACGCGGGGGCGGACGAAATCGTCCTCGTCGTCGGCTACGAGGCCGAGACCGTTCGCGACTACTTCGGCGACGAATATCGCGGGGTTCCGGTCTCGTACGCGGTCCAGACCGAACAGGCCGGGACGGCCCACGCCGTCGCCGCCGCTAAAGACCGCATCGACGGCCCGTTCGCCGTCCTGAACGGCGACAACCTCTACGATCCGGCGGCGATCGACCGACTGTTCGCGAACTGTCCGGCCGTCGGCGCCGTCGAAGTGGCCGAGCCGCGGAATTACGGCGTCCTCAGCACCGAAGACGGTGTCGTCGACGACATCACCGAGAAACCGTCGGAGCCGCCGACGAACCTCGCCAACGCCGGCGCCTACGCCTTCCCCGAACGCGCCCGCGAGTGGCTCGAGGTCCCCGAAAGCGAGCGCGGCGAACACGAGATCACCGACGTGCTCGCGACGGTGCTCGACCGGTTCGCGGTGACGCCGATCGCCCTCGACCGGTGGCTCGACGTCGGCCGTCCCTGGGAACTCCTCGCGGCCAACGAGTGGAAGCTCGCCGACCTCGACCGCCGGATCGACGGCCGAGTCAGCGACGACGCCCACCTCGAGGGCGACGTGGTCGTCGAGGAGGGGGCGACGGTGAAACCGGGAACCGTCATCGAGGGACCGGTTCTGATTCGCTCGGGTGCGACCGTCGGGCCGAACGCCTACGTCCGCGGCGCGACGCTGATCGGCGAGGGCGCGTCGGTCGGCAACGCCGTCGAGATCGAGAACAGCGTTCTCTCACGTGACACCTCGGTCAGCCACCTCTCGTACGTCGGCGACAGCGTCCTCGGACGCGACGTCAACTTCGGCGCGGGGACGACGGTCGCGAACCGACGCCACGACGGGGCGATCGTCGAACTCACCGTCAAGGGCGAGCGCGTCCCGACGGGGCGACGCGAGTTCGGCGTCGTCGCCGGCGACGGCGCCAAGACCGGTATCAACTCGAGTCTGACCCCCGGGCTGAAACTCGCCACGGGAGCGACGACGCGGCCCGGCGAGGTCGTCGAACGCGACGGGTAGCGCGTCGCGGACCGCCGGTCCGTCGCGTCGACGGGTCGACGGCGTTTAACCGGCGGGGCGAGCATCGAAGCCATCGGTAGCAAGTGGGGGGTTTATACCACGGCGAATAGCTAGACCGGGTGGAGGGAGTCGATCAGACCCGATACGATCGCGGCAGTCCCCTCCAGCGCGATTCCGACGGTTCGAGTGCGGGTCGCGGGTTGGAGTCCGACGACGCCGCTCGGAGCCGGAACTATGGGGGTGGTTTCGGTTCCCGCGGCCTCGTCGACTCGTACTCGGTACTCACGCGTTCGACCGGAGAACAGCGGAGACGATACGACTGCAGTCCGATTTTCGAAGTTCGGTTTTCGGGTTTCGCGCAGTCAGATAGGTGCCGATTAGCGACTCGACAGTCAGTTACTCGGACTCGAGTCCGTCGGACGGAGCGGTCCAAAACTGGAGAAAACGAACGGCGGTCGGCCTCGACCGCGGGTTATTCGACGGTGACGCTCTTCGCCAGGTTGCGGGGCTTGTCGATCGGCCGGTCGAGGAGGTCGGCCGCGTAGTAGGAGACGAGTTGCAACTGGACGTTCGCGAGCAGTCCCGCGAGGTCGGCGTCGGTCTCCGGGATCTCGAGGTGGGCGTCCGCGACGTCGACGGCCCGGTGGTCTTCGGGGCAGACGGCGACCACGGGCGCGCCGCGGGTCTGCGCTTCCTCGGCGTTTTTCAGCGTCTTCTCGTCCTCCTGACCGGTGAAAATCGCGAAGACCGGCGTGTCGGGCGTCACCAGCGCCAGCGGGCCGTGTTTGAGCTCGCCCGAGGCGAAGCCCTCGGCGTGCTCGTAGGTGATCTCCTTGAACTTCAGCGCGCCCTCGAGGGCCACCGGGAAGCCGAGTCCGCGGCCGATGAAGAAGTACGACCGGCTATTGTGGTAGCGCTCGGCGATCGCCTCGGCGTCGGTCTCCGCGAGCAGGTCCTCGAGCGA